>JAISBG010000616.1 GCA_031266315.1 Planctomycetaceae bacterium
ATGAGTTTATGGTACTGACGGTTGTGTTATAGTAATTGGTATCCAGAGCTCCGCCGCTATTCCCGCCGCTAGTACGATTTACAGGGTCATCGTATGTATATGCGTTCGTAATACCGGACGTTCCACTCGAAATATCCCATGTTCCGCTTGTCTCGTGAATAATTTCCCAAACAACCAACTGATAAAAATAAGCGTCTGCATCATTAATAATATCTCCGTTGATATCATAAATTGTCGAGTAAACATGGGAAAAAAAGGAATTTAACGCATCTTTTTGTATTTGAGTGTACAAGGTCATACTCGGAGAGTTCAACGCCATTGCGTCATATTCTTGCCCAATCAACGGATTATTAAATTCCGGCGTAGTTGGCATATAATAGTCAATACAAAAAACCCGAAAATTCTGACCCGTATCGTCATTGAAAACTTTAATAGTTTCGGAATTATGGTAACCATTCCCTGATGGCGAATCATTTATTACTTGAAAAAAATGCTCATTATAACGTCTGGAGCTATTGTCACAATAAAGTGTATCACTGTACACATTGCTCACCAAACTAATCACCATTCCAATCAAACTCACCACCACAAAAGAACGAAATTTTGTATTCATGACAAATACTCCTATTAAGTTTAGAAAGTTAAATTAATTTTTACCGACACATTGTTTATCGAAATCAGATTTATCTGACAACCGCATTGTTACAGTTGATATTCTAATATGCAAAAAGTATGCCTAACTGAAAAAATGGACATCTTTTCAACAAAACCATTATTAAAACTGTTGCAAGATCGCGAAATTTAAAAGAAAAAAAGTGATGTAATTTATTATTATAAATAATCTTACAAAGAATTTTACCTCGTAAAAATTATGGAAAACTACAAAATCTTCGGATTTTTGAAATACCGCCTCTTGCCAAAAAATACAAAAACAGTTAATCTTTTTGAAAAATATGTATCAATTTGCAACAAAAAAATTCTTTAGAAAACCGAACATATTTTATCGTTGTCAATTAATTATTAATTATTCGACCAAGATCACTACCAATGATAACATACTTTGCAAGAGTAATCCATAAAACAATCATATTTTCTCAAAAAATTTTTATGACAGACATTCTCAAAGCAGTTCGCAAGCAACTAAAAGCAACCGCCGACCCCAACACCAAAGAAAGTGGTCAGCGGTTTTTCAAGGAACCGGTCAAAATGTACGGTGTCAAGGCGGCGGCGGTGGACAGGATTGCCAAAGATGCTCTCAAGTCGTTCAAAAACATTCCCAAAACAACAATATTCGATCTCTGTGAACAACTTTGGCATTCGGGCATAATGGAAGAATCAATTGTTGCCTGTCATTGGGCGTATTCGTTGCACAAACAATTTCAGCCGGAAGATTTCGCCATTTTTGAACATTGGGTTGACGAATACATCACGAATTGGGCAACTTGCGACACGCTCTGCAATCATACCATCGGAACATTCGTCGAGAAATATCCGAAGTTCTTGCGGGATTTACAGCGTTGGGCAACGTCTGAAAATCACTGGAAACGCCGCGCCGCTGCCGTGTCGTTGATTATTCCGGCAAAAAAAGGACTGTTTCACAAAGACGCCTTTGCCGTTGCAAAAACGCTATTGCACGACACGGAAGACCTCGTGCAAAAGGGTTACGGTTGGCTTCTCAAAGTCGCCAGCCAGTCGGATCAGCAAAAAGTTTTCGAGTTTGTGATGTTGCACAAAGCGACAATGCCCCGTACCGCTCTTCGTTACGCCATCGAAAAAATGCCGCAAGAACTCAAAACCAAGTTAATGAAAAAATAACCGACTTTTTCTGTAACAAAAACACTGTGAACGGTTATTTTTTTAACAAATTCAATTGGAGACCGAAATTATGAACAATCTGACCACACAAACCGAGATCAAAAATACCGTTGTGGAGTTGATTCGCGCTGACATTACCGAACAAAATGTTGATGCGATTGTCAATGCGGCAAACGCTCATTTAGCGGGCGGAGGCGGTGTCGATGGAGCAATCCATCGACGTGGCGGAACGTCAATCATGCAAGAAACACGCGAAAAATATCCAAACGGTTGCCCAACCGGTTCCGCTGTTGCGACCAAAGCAGGAAACCTTCCCGCCAAATACGTCTTTCACGCCGTCGGTCCAAGATGGAACAACGGCACGAACGGTGAACCGGAAAAATTGCACAGTGCTTACAAAACATGTCTGGAATTAGCCGTCAAACATCAATGTAAATCAATTGCCTTTCCGTCAATCAGCACGGGTGTTTACGGTTATCCTATCGATCAAGCCGCCAAAATCGCCATACAAACCGTAATTGATTTTTTGAACAACAAAGAAACCGAAACTAAATTCACGTTGCAACTTGTCCGCTTTTGCCTTTTTTCAGAAAACGATTTGAACGTTTACGCAGACATCCTCCAATCACAAACCAAACAATCCTAAATTACATAGACTAAAATCGTTATTAAAATTCACGAAGCGGAACACAGTAAAACGTAGCAACGTGGAGCATCGATTTACAAACACGTTTGTAGATATTTATTGACATTATTCAAAATTTATCAATAATGAACCTTGCCATGAGAATTATAATTTAATTTTTCCAAATCAACAAACCAACATCATTACAAAAAAGTTATAAAAATGTCAGTAAATATTTATGACTACCAACACATTCCATTGTCT
>JAISBG010000726.1 GCA_031266315.1 Planctomycetaceae bacterium
ATAGCGAAGTAGGGAACATTATACCCTTCTTTTTTGTATTTTTTCCGCTTAAGCGGAAAAAATACAAAAAAGAAAAAAATACAACGATGATAATCATACAAGGACAATAGATTAGTGAATAGTTCGCAAGCGTACTATTTACCAAATTACCAAAACAAATTAAATTATCCGCTTGCGTCCCCCCTCTATTCACTATTAATTATTCACTATTAACTAATATGCTGCCCTTTCAGGGCGGAGGAAAAAAACTTGCAATCCTACTTGGGTCTTGACTTGGTCATGGGATACGTTATAATTTTTTTTCATTTTTCCCTTTATTTTTCAAAGCCAAACAAATGCGGACAGTAAAAAAGGTACCTGTCTATTTAATTTATACCTATTCACGTAACTATTATGAAAATTTCCTTCGCCCCGCAAGGGGTAATGCGTAACAACCCACCGCAACGCGGTGGGGAACGCCCCATACAAACCATCGCCCTGTAAGGGCAACATATTAGTGAATAGTTAATAATGAAAAGTTGGGGACGCAAGCGGATTTAATACGTTTCTGTAAAATAGCACGCTTGCGTCCCCAACTATCCACTATTCACCAATCCATTGCCCTTGCAGGGCGATTGTTGGGGAGGGACTGTTACCCACCGCGTTGCGGTGGGTTGTTACGCATTGCCCTTGCAGGGCGAAGGAAAAACTTACTATCCTTTTAACGAAAATTCCTGATTCTACTGAAATATTACAATATAAAAAATGACACAATATCTTGAAGCCAAAGCCGGACGTGTTACGCCGGAGATGATTATTGTTGCGGAGCAGGAATTTTTGGAACCGGAACTGATCCGAACGGAAATTGCCGCCGGACGACTCGTTATTCCGGCAAATAAAATCCATCTGGCAAAAAAACTTCAACCCATCGGAATCGGAATCGCATTGCGTACAAAAATTAACGCCAATCTCGGCAATTCCGCGCTGACCAGCGATTCCCAATGCGAAATTGCCAAAGTTCAATATGCCGTCCGGTATGGAGCCGATACGGTTATGGATTTGTCAACCGGTACGGAAATTGATTTGTTACGGCAACGGATTATTGACGAAGTTACGGTTCCGGTTGGCACGGTTCCGTTGTATCAGGTTTGCGAGCAACTCGACGATATTCTTGATATGACTCCGCAACATTTTCTGGATACGGTCGAACATCAGGCAAAACAGGGCGTCGATTATATGACGATTCACGCCGGATTGTTACAAAAACATTTGCCGTTAATCGACAGACGATTGGCGGGAATTGTTTCGCGCGGCGGAAGTCTGACGGCGAAATGGATGGTTGCTCATCAACGTGAAAATCCGTTCTATGAACATTTTGACGATCTTTGTGAAATCATGAAGGAATACGATGTTTGCTGGAGTATTGGCGATGGTTTGCGACCCGGTTGTTTGCATGACGCTTCCGATGCCGCGCAGTTCGGCGAACTCGAAGTCATGGGGCATCTTGCTGTTCGTGCGTGGGAAATTGGTTGTCAGGTGATGATTGAAGGTCCCGGTCATGTTCCGCTTGATCAAATTGAAATGAATATCAAACGGCAAATTGAAGTGTGTCATGGTGCGCCGTTTTATGTTCTTGGTCCTGTTGTTTGCGATATTGCGCCCGGTTACGATCATATCACCAGTGCAATTGGCGCAACACTTGCAGCATTTCACGGAGCGGCAATGCTTTGTTATGTAACACCGAAAGAACATCTCGGTTTGCCGGACAGGGAAGATGTACGGCAAGGTGTGATTGCGTACAAAATTGCCGCACACGCCGCCGATGTTGCCCGCCAACGTCCACACGCCAGAGAACGCGACGACGCCTTATCGCGGGCAAGATTCGCATTCGATTGGGAAGAACAATTCCGCCTTTCACTTGATCCTGAACGGGCAAAAGAATATTATAACGAATCCCGAAAAATTCGTGCAGAAATGGATGTTACCTCAAAAAGTATTACGGAAAACAACGCAACTTGTCCGAATCCAAACGGCGAACCCGAAAAATATTGCACCATGTGCGGTCCCAAATTCTGTGCCATGAAAACAACACAGGAACTTAAATTACTGCAACAGAAAAAATAAGAAAAACGTAACTATTCCGTGGAATTTTCGTTAAAAGTAGGCAATCATAAGGTGGGCAATCCGTCCGTTGGACGGTTGAGTCTTCATTTTGCCGTCATTAATCTGGTTCACAGTCGGCTATCGCCGACGCGACCTTTTAGCAAATAGCGAAAGGTCGCCCACCTGATGATTGCCGATGAAATATTACCTATTATTTGACGATTCCGGTGGGAAACACCTAATCCGGTAGAATCAGTATTTTTTGACAAGATATATATGATTTACTGGATTTTATTTAATTTTTATCCTGTAAATCCTGTTAAAAAAAATAGTTTTTTAGAAGTTACCTAAATTTATTTTCTGTTAACACAAAGAGAACAAATTATCGTATCGTTTAATTATTAAGATGTCGGTATAACAAAGTTACCTCCACCGCCAAAATGGGAAACAATCAGAAACCTGCTTGTCATTTGTCGCAATTATTTTATAATTGACCATAGTTAAGGAATGTTATGAAAACAAAATGATCTTCAACAAATAAATTAAGGAGAATATATCATGAACACGTTTAATTTATTACTTAAAACCATTTTATTTTTTCTTCTTTCGGTTCTATGGTTAGGTTGGGGTGATTTTGTAACAGCTCAATCTCGAAATCAATCCTCAACCAATCGTCCTCCGTCTTCTGGTCGTTCCTCTTCGTCCTTTTCTCCTCCGTCAAACCGTTCGTCTTCGTCTCCTCCACCGAACCGTTCCTCTTCATCTCCTCCGCCGAATCGTTCATTTTCACCTCCTCCACCAAGCCGTTCTTCTTCGTCTCCTCCGCCAAACCGTTCTTCTATTTCCCAGCCCAATAGCCGGACATTGCCAACAATTTCAAAACAGATAACTCCGTCGGATCGACCAACCGCACGACCGGAACGTCCAACATTCCCTTCGGATCGACCAACCACACGACCGGAACGTCCGACATTCCCTTCGGATCGTCCAACCACACGACCTGAACGTCCGACATTCCCGTCAGATCGTTCAACCACACGATCGGAACGTCCGACATTCCCTTCGGATCGCCCAACCACACGACCAGAACGTCCGACATTCCCTTTTGATCGTCCAACCCCGCAACCGGAACGTTCAGACCGTCCAATCACACGACCGGAACGTCCGACATTTCCGTCAGATCGCCCAACCGCACGACCGGAACGTCCGACATTCCCTGCGGATCGGTCAATCACGCGACCGGATCGTTCTTCAACCGTTTTTGAACGTCCGGCGAGAAACATTCCTTCGGGTCAAGACCGGGAATATTCGTCAAACCGTTATAATCGTACAAATTATGACCGGCGGTTTTCCGGCAATTTTAGCAATTTTGGCAAATATCGTTTGCCGCCGCCGTCAACGGTTGTGCAGATTCGTCAACATTTCAACGGTTATTATCATTATTGGACACCGGATTGGTATTATCGTCATCCCCATGCGTGGTATCCGCATTGGATTCCGAGTTATCGTTGGTGGTATCGTCCTAGTTGGTATGATACGTGGGGTTGGTTTGGAGTTGGTTTTTTCACGGGTGTTGTTGCCAATGAGGTTTTAACTCCTTATCCGTATTACTACGGCAATAACATTGTTTATCGCAACGGTTTTGTTTATGTCAACGGTGTTCCTTATGTGAGTGCAGCCGAATATTATCGGCAGGCGGCTAAACTGGCTCAATCAGCGAACATTATTATTAGAGAAACCGTACACGAAATCGCCGAACAACCTGCACTTGATGCGCCGAT
Source organism: Planctomycetaceae bacterium (assembly GCA_031266315.1). Classification (GTDB taxonomy): domain Bacteria; phylum Planctomycetota; class Planctomycetia; order Pirellulales; family Thermoguttaceae; genus WRKP01. Next base: position 3,864 of record JAISBG010000726.1, read on the forward strand.
TTTGGCTCCTGATTTTGATCTGCCTGATAATGAAACGGTTCAGAGAATAAAAGACAAACCTGTTGATGATGATTCTGAAAAAGATTGGCTTCCGATGGGAACTTTTGCCATTCTGGATGCAAACGGAAACGAAAAAAAAGGCAACATTATTCAATTAGCCACCAATAAAAACGGACAAATTCGGGGAAATTATTTCAACGAAGAAACAGGAAAAATACGGCAAATTATTGGTGCGATTGATTCAAAATCGCAACGAGTTGCTCTTCGGTTTACTGATGATGAAGAAACGGTTTTTGAGTGTGGTCTTTGGAACTTAACTCAGGATTCGGTTCCGCTTCTGGTTCATTTTGATGAAAAAGATTCGGAACAACTCACGTTAATTCGTCTGACTAAACCAGAAACAGACGAACAAAATGATTCAATATTGATCGAATCCAACAACGAAAACGAAGAAGAACTGGCTCCGTAATTTTAGTTAAGAACTCATGTTACGCACCGTTGGTAAAAAGTCCTAATTCTACCGGATTCGGTGTTTCCTACTGGAATTTTTGTTAAAAGTAAGCAATCATTAGGTGGGCAACCTTTTGTAAGGTGGGCGACCTTTCGCTGAAAGGTCGCGTCGGCGATAGCCGACAGTGAATCAGATTAACGACGATAAATGGTGTTGCTTTCCGTTTTGGAATCGAGTAAAACTCAACCGGCGCGACCGCCCAGCGGGCTTTTTGATAAATAGCCCACCTCTTTTTTAACTACGGTGTGTAACATCAGTTAATAATTAATAGTGAATAGTGAGGGACGCAAGCGGATAATTTAATTTGTTTTGGTAAATTGCACGCTTGCGAACTGAACTATTCCCTATTCATTGTTCACTATTAACTACAATGTGTATTGTTTTGATAGAGTTATTTATGTAAAATAGGAATTGTTCTTTTTCAGAAAAATAAAGAAATTTATCTTAACTCTTTAATTAAAAAAGAATTAAGAAAAAAACAAAAAAATGATTCCAGACGGCATATTAATTGCATTAGATTGTCCTCTATGTCAGATATTTCAATAAATTTCATCATAAGATTGAGATGATGACACTTTAACCAAAATTTTAGGAGACTTTTTA
>JAISBG010000727.1 GCA_031266315.1 Planctomycetaceae bacterium
GGTCTCTCGGCAATGAATGGAGTTGGTGCGACATTAGAAACTGACCCGCGTCAATGTCTTGATTATCTTGATTCAAGTAACAAAAAATTCTACAAATCAACATATACATTTGGAAACGGTGTTACTACGGCAGATACTTATGATGCCCGACGCGGTTTTAGTGCTTTTTATTGCCCTCCAAGTTACACGGCTTTTTGTACTATATTACCGCCCAATACTGCCAACTGTTCAAATGGAAATCGAGATAGTTGGGGCGTTTATTCTGCGTCTAGCCAACATTCGGGAGGTGTGAATGTTGTATTGTTTGATGGTTCGATTCGATTTATTCCTGATACAATTAATTGCGTCTCAACAGGAATTACCACACCGAAACAAGTTACAAGCGGTCCCAGTGAATTTGGTGTTTGGGGAGCAATGGGCTCAATCTCCGGCAGTGAATCCGTTGCGCCGTAAATTTAGTGAATAACGAATAGTTAATGGTAACTTCTAAAACCTTTAGCAAAGATTATTTTTTGACAGGATATACATAATAAACTGGATTTTATTTGATTTTTATCCTGTAAATTTTGTAAATCCTGTCAAAAAATAGGTTTTTAGAAGTTACCTTATGTAATACAATGTCGGCTTTTTATCATCCGCATAATAAGTATCAATACTACCTCTGAATGGTTGCCTATCTCTTGAGTTATATCCGTAAAGTTGATTAATTTATTTAAAATATTGTTTTTTGAGTGGGTGGAATTGTTTTGCCGGTTGGTTCACGAAGTGTGTATTGAGCAAGGGCTTTTAGTAAATAGATTTCTTTTTCTAAGGCAGAAGTTGTGTACGTAAATTCATCTGTTCCGATTTTTCGGATAAGCGAAAGTGTCCAGTCTAAAAAAGTTGGTGATGAAACAAGATCGGAAATATCCGTCCAACTAACCGCGTTCAAACCCATTCCGTTGCAATATTTCGCTTGTAACTCCACATCGCAATCTCCTTTGCAAGCAACGTACATATTGGCAATAACAGCGGTTTCTTCGTGTTTTTCTTTCCGCCGCCGCAGCCGAACAACAACACCTTCTTGATTTTCGGTGAAAAGAGCTTTGAGCAGGTCTTTCCGGCAATGTTCACAAAGAATCGGCAAATAATCGTTCTCAATAAGATGAAGAACCTGATGCTTTTGAGCATAATTAGAAAAATAACGAAACGCAATTCGGGCAAAACCGGGGGTTGCGAGATACGTTTCCAAAAATTTCGCGTCGAGAATCCGATAATCTTTAATCTGAAAACGGTTTTTAAGTTCCGTAAGATAATATTCCAAAGGCGGAGAAACAGAAGTCGAATAAAAACCAATAAACCCATCGGCACGGCTGCGAAGCAAACGTTCAAGAACATCGGCTTCTTCGTTTTCTTTAACAGCAGTACGTGTTGCCGCTTTGTGCCGACAACTAACAAGCCAACGAAACGGATGGTAATTAAATTTGCCCGGAATCTGCTCCACCGCAGAGAAATCGAAAACATTTTCCGCATCTCGATAAGGCGGTGTCTCAATGTGAAAGCCGAAATGTTGTAAAAAATCTTTGGCAAACCGAACCCAATGTTCGCCATCGGCAGGGATTTCCGTAAAATCAAATAAGTTCATAATCCGTCTCGCTCAAAATTAAAACCACCAATATTCAAGATCAATCACATTAACTTAATTATTATAATCTTACTAAACGGTAAAAGTCAATAAATAAAGATGTTGATAGAAAAGGTAATTATTCAGTAGAATTTTCCTGATTCTACCGGATTAGGTGTCCAAGCATTGGCAAGTTCGTTTTAAACGCGCAACACATGAAAAATCGGCGATCCCTTCGCTGAAGGGTCGCGCCGGTTGACTCGGCATTGACTCCAAAACGAAAGGCAATTCCATTAACCGTCGTTTCTCTGATTCACTGTCGGCGAGTACGCCGACGCGACCTTTCAGCGAAAGGTCGCCCACCTACAATCAGCGAAAGGTTGTCCACCTACAATCAGCGAAGATTGCTCACCTACAAAAGGTTGCCTGCCTGATGATTTCCTACTGTTATACTATTTTTATTTGTGCACAATACCTAATATGGAGTTTGACGGCGATGTCTGATATACTTTTCATGTTGTGTAAAGATTACCGTTTTCTATTTTCGACCACACTTTTATCAATTTCCATGTCCGAAGAAAATGAATTGCGTAACCGTCTTGAACGGTTTTGTGAAGATGTCCGAAAACTTGAAACAGAGATTAGCCGCGTATTGGTTGGTCAGAACGAAGTTGTGCGAAATACGGTTATTGCCATGATTGCCGGCGGTCATGTCCTTCTTGAAGGAGTTCCGGGACTTGGAAAAACATTGCTTGTTCGGACATTGGCGGAAGCAGTGGAGGGAAAATTTTCCCGTATTCAGTTTACACCAGACCTAATGCCCGCCGATCTGACCGGAACAAATATTATGAACGAAAAAATAGTTGGACACCGGCAGTTTGAATTTCAAAAAGGACCGGTTTTCGCCAATATTGTTTTGGCAGACGAAATTAATCGGGCAACTCCGAAAACACAGTCGGCATTGCTCGAAGCAATGCAGGAACATTCGGTTACTGTTGGCGGAAAAACTCACCCGCTTGAAGAGTTGTTTTTCGTGTTGGCAACACAGAATCCACTCGAAATGGAAGGAACTTATCCATTGCCGGAAGCACAACTTGACCGATTTTTCTGTAAAATTATTGTTCCGTTTCCGACAATGGACGAAATGGTTTGTATTCTTGACCGGACAACCACCACCGCCAATCCGAAAATCGAATCAACTTTTCCAATTCACCGTGTTCTCGAAATGGGAAAACTCGCAAGAGAAGTTCCGGCTGTTGATGAAATTGTCCGATATGCCGTCGAACTCTGCATGGGAACACATCCCAATCATCCCAAAGCAACACCGTTTGTCAAAAAATATATTCGGTTCGGAGCCAGCCCGCGCGGTGCCCAAGCGTTGTTGCTCGGCGCGAAAATTAACGCGATTCTGGACGGTCGTTTCAACGTCTCCCGTGAAGACCTCCAAACTCTTGCTCCGATGGTATTTCGTCATCGAATGATCCTCAATTTTGAAGGTCAGGCGGAAAATATCTCAACCGATCTGGTACTTAAAGAATTGGTAAAATAAAAGCCGAACGTCTATCAAAGTTGAAGTTGAACGGCAATCATCATTATACTGCGTTAGTCATAAAATTGATATTTTTATAACACTATTCAGTGGAATTTTTGTTAAAAGTCGGCATAACTATTTACTTAACTGGTATAAAAAAGCGGAGTAGCCCGATAGGGCTTAATTTTCATAACCGCAGGTCTTTGACCTGCGGTGTAACGACAAACAGCCTACTGCCTGAAAGGCAGGATTTTAGTTAATAGTTGATAGTGGAAAGTGGGAGATGCAAGCAGATAATTACTATTTACCAACACACAATAAATCAAATCCGCTTGCGAACTATTCATTATTAACTATCCATTCTCCACTATTAACTAAAATTCTGCCTTTCAGGCAGTGGTTTTATTGGTTTGTAACCGCAGGTCAAAGACCAAAAGTATCTACACATCTTTTTTGACACAATAGGCGCTATAGGTAAGATTGTAGGCAAGATAGGTAGAACAAGTTCCAAGTCCCTATGAATTTTTTTTGAAAAAAGTTCCGAAA
>JAISBG010000005.1 GCA_031266315.1 Planctomycetaceae bacterium
CCGACGCGATGTTTTAGCAAAACATCGCCCACCTCTTGACATCACCTACCTAACATTGACTAACTTTAAACTACAAATGAAACGAATTTTATTAACATTATTGTTTTTTGTTTTTGGAACTTTTTCTGTTGCGGAAGAGGTAACGTGGTCAACATCGCTTGTTTTTGACGGCGGCGGTGTTTGGTCGCACCGGATTCCTGTATCAATTGAAAACCGTACCGAAATACCGATGTCCGGCAAACCGGTTTCGGTACAGTTTAAGGACGTCAATCTGAACGTTGAAGAAATTCGTGTAACAAACGAAAAAGGACAGGAATTGCTTTTTGACGTTTATTCCGCTTCCGGCAAACAACTTTTGACTGGTTTGTTTCCAAAAGACGGAAGCCTCATAATTCCTGTGGATTGTGAACCGGAAAAGACCGCAAATTTTTTCGTTTATTTCGGAAACGAAAAAGCGGAAATAGTTCCTGATTATCTTGAGATGAAGCCGGATTTTGTTAATGGTGATTTTGAACTTGGCGACGGCAACATGCCGGACGGTTGGAACGCCGACCCCAACGACGATGCCCATCAGAATTTTTGGATCGGTAAAGAATCAGGCGAAGAATCGGGTAAAGAATTGGACAAAGAATCTGATAAAAAGTCATCGGTCAAACCTCATTCCGGTACGAAAATGCTCAAAACGGTTATCAAATCAGGGACTGAACCGAGTTGGTTTGCAATACGTCAAAACGGATTTCCTGTAACAGCCGGTACAAAATATCGTTTTTCCGCGTGGGTTCGCGGTGAAGATGTTGAGGGCAGAGCCGGTTGGTTTCTCCATGTCGGTAACGAAAAAAATACGCAAATCATCAATTCTGTACGCGAAGCCGGAAATGGAACTTTTGATTGGAAGGAAATTGTTTTTGAATTTACTGTTCCGCGTGATGCGGTGTTGGCGACTATTGGAACGGTTCTTTACGGAACCGGAACCGCATGGTTTGACAACGTTTCTCTTGAAAAATTAACCGCTGATACTGTTCCGAATATTCATGTCGGTGAAATTCAAAATATTCCGTACAAAATTATTCCTGCTAATCCGCTTGGAGTGGACATTGATATTAGTTCCCATATCGGCAAGGATAATTTTTACTGCCGTTCGACATTCCGTATCGTCAATACTTCGGACAAACCGATGAATAATGTTCCGGTTTTAATGACTCTTCGGGGAACGCTGGCTCACGGACTTTTGGGAACATTAACTGATTTATTTCTTAACGATGCCGGAAACCGTATTCCTGTAACATTGCTTGACGCGGAAAATCAACGGATTTCCGCTAAAATTACTGTTCCGGCGAAAACGGTTAAATATTTTAACGTTTATTATCGATTCGACGAAACGAAAATTCCGCGCGGTTTGAATCTTCCGCAAAACGCTCTCGGCAAAGCAACCGACACGGCACATCCTGAGTTGCAGACGGTTGTTGACCCGTTTGCGGATTTGCCGAATCTTGTGAAAAACGGCGGTTTTGAAAAGGAAGAGGAACCGCAAGACGGTTATCCGGCTGATTGGTTGCGCAACGATAAGAATCCGCCGGAAGGTGTCCGGTATTCGCTCGAAACATCGCCGGATATTGTTCGTTTCGGAAAATATTGTGTGCGGCTTGACGTTGACGAAAATGTTCCGATTAGTTGGCGCGGTTGGACGCAACGAGTTCCTATTGAACCGAATCGCGCTTATCTTGTACAAGGCTGGTTGCGTACAAAAAATGCTGCCGCAAGGATTCATATTCACTTTCACACTGCTGACGGCAAGTTGACGCAAAACGGTTCGATGACTTCGCTCAATCAAGATGTTTCAGAAATTGCCGACTGGATACGAGTTACCGAAATGTTACAATCGCCGCCGGATGCACGGTTTATGACGATTCATCTGACCATGAATTCCACCGGAACACTTTGGCACGATAATATTTCCGTATTCGACGGTCTTTTTGCGCAACAGATTGAACGTGAAAGTTTTTGTCCGTTGCCGGAGGAAAAACCGCTTGTCTGGCAGGTTCCCGCAATTGTCAAAGTGTTTCCGCAAACAATTTTGTCGCCAACCGCGTCAGTGCTGGATTTTTTTCACATTGAAGCGGCTCGAAACGAAAAAGAACCAATTCAGTTAGCGTTACGAAACCGAACCGCGAAAAAACTTCAAATTCGTGTAACACCGCCGCAGCACCATGTTTTCCGTAACACGTCGGAAGTTCCTCATGTTGATTTTGAATTGAATAATTTTGAAATCAATGTTGTCGGTTATGTTCCGGTCGATTATCCGACAAACTATTACAATACAAAAATTGAAAAATGGTATCGTAAAACACCGGCATTTGCGCCGGGTTGTGATGGTTGGTCGGGTCTTTGGTCTGATCCGCTTTTACCGATGGACACATTAACGTTACATCCGAATCAAACGCAAGCTGCATGGATCACGTGGTCGGTTCCCAAAAACGCTCCGCCGGGCGATTATCTGGGTAAGATTGAATTACTTGATAAGGACAGCGGTAAAATAATGTACGAAAAACCGCTCGGTTTTACTGTTCGGAAATTCACTTTGCCGGATGAAAATCATGTTTCGGCAATTTATGATGTCCGATTCGGACCGAACGGTTCAAAATATTGGGGAAAACCGGTCAACGATTTTAATAAAGAAATCGTTGAGTTGATGACCGACAACCGGCTTGCGCCGGACACGATCAATGTTTCTCCGAAAGCGGAATGGAAAGACGGAAAATTTTTGTTCGACTGGAAGGAATTTGATGAAGCCGCCGCATGGTATATTAATGAACGAAAAGTCCGGTTGCTTTATGCGCCGATGATTTTGTACGTTTTTGGTTGGGGACATCCGCCGAAACAATTTTTCGGTGAACAACCTTATTCCGGCGATTGGCCCTTTAAGGACGCTGATTTTTCGCAACTTCGTCCTGAATACAAAAAATGTTATCAGGCGTATGTTCGCGAATTTTGGAACCATATTAAACAAAAAGGTTGGACGGATAAATTCGTGCTGTACATTTCCGACGAACCGAATTATTGGACGCCGAATATTATTGTTCAAATGAAAGCGGTTTGTGAAATGATTCACGAAGTTGATCCGAAAATTCCAATCTATTCGAGTACATGGCATTATGTTCCTGAGTGGTCGGATTCTCTGAACATTTGGGGAATTGGTCATTACGGTATTGTGCCGGTTGAAAAAATGAACGAAATTAAACAGCATGTTTCAAAAAATTCAAAGATATGGTTCACGACGGACGGAATGTTGTGTTTGGACACGCCGTACTGTGCCATTGAACGTCTTTTGCCTTATTATTGCTTCAAATATGGAGCGGATGCTTACGAATTTTGGGGAATTGCGTGGCTGACGTACAATCCGTATCAATATGGTTCTCATGCGTATATTCATCAAACTTCAACGCCGGGCGAATATTATTGGGTTCGTTATCCCAACGGCGACGGTTACATGATTTATCCGGGAAAGCCGATTGGTTCGGAGAAAATTGTAACGTCAATTCGGTTTGCTCAGGCACGGGAAGGCGTTGAGGATTTTGAATACTTTTACATGCTTGAACGGCTTATTGAAAAGGCGAAAAAGTCCGGCAAAAATGTTTCGAAAATGGAAACAGTTTTGGAATCGGCAAAAGCGATGGTTGATTGTCCTTCGCCGACCGGACGGTTTTCGTCGAAAATACTTCCGAATCCGAACAAAATTTATGAAATCCGCCGTCAGGTTGCCGATGCAATTGAAACCTTTTAATTAATTTGGTATTTTTGAGGTACTGGTAACCGCATTGGTAATGTCATTACCCTAAAGATTTTGTTTTACAAGGGAATCGTAAAATAATTTAAAGGTAAGCAATTATTAAGGTGGGCGACCTTTTGCTAAAAGGTCGCGTCGGCGTACTCACCGACAGTGAATTAGATTAACCATGGTAAATTGTGTTGCCTTCCGTTTTGGAGTCAATGCGGAGTCAACCGGCGCGACCGCCCAGCGGGCGGATCGCCCACCTGTTCAAAATACAGATTTATGCTCAAACAAGTTGCGATTCAAGGAATTATAGGTTCATACCATGAGATTGCCGCTCGGAAATTTTTCAGTGGAGAGGAGATTGATCTTATTGGTTGCGACACGTTTCGCGATGTTATTTCGGTTGTCAGGAGTCAACCCGATATTTTCGGAGTGATGGCGATTGAGAATACACTTGCGGGAAGTTTGTTACAAAATCATGAATTGATTCGTAAAAGCGGATTAACGGTGATTGGAGAATATAAATTACGTATTTCCCATTGTCTGACCGCATTACCCGGAACAATAATTTCCGACATTAAGGAAATCGGTTCTCATCCTATTGCTCTGATGCAATGTGAAAAGTTTTTGAGTACATTCCATTCTGTACAAATAGTCGAAAAGGAAGACACGGCGACCAGTGCGCGTCAAATTGCCGAACAACATCTGAAACAGCACGCCGCAATATGCAGCCGTGAAGCCGCGAAAATTTATGGTTTGGAAATTCTTGCGGAAGCGGTCGAAACGGACAAACAGAATTTTACGCGATTTCTTGTGTTGGCTCAATCGGATATTTCCGGTCTTTCCGGCGAAGACAAAAGTAAAGCGTCCATTGTTTTTGCTCTTCCGCATACTATTGGCAGTTTGTCGCAAGTTCTTGCGGTTCTTTCGTTTTACTCGATGAATCTTTCGAAAATTCAATCGTTCCCGATGCTTGGAGCGGCGTGGGAATATTTGTTCTATATTGATTTGACGTTTTCCGATTATTCGCGCTACAAAAAGGCGTTGGACGCGATTCTTCCGCTTACACAAGACCTTCGGATTCTCGGCGAATACCGTGAATTTTCCACAACGTAACACGGACTCATGATGTCTGCACAAAACCGTAACACAAAGAAATCGGAGCAAACCGGATTAACACCGTTTTTCGATTTTGATGAAGCCAAACAAACGCCTGTGGAAGAACAACAATCCGTTCTTCAAACGGTTCCGCAGGAACCAATATCAGTAACGGAATTAACGTTTCGTCTTAAAGAGTTAATTGAATTGAATTTTGTTAATATTGAAGTTGTTGGTCAGATTTCCAATCTGACGCAGCCTCGTTCGGGACATATTTATTTGACGCTTAAAGATGAAGAATCTCAACTTCCGGCGGTTATCTGGAAATCGACGGTTTCGAAATTTCGTTTCAAAATTCAGGACGGCATGGAGGTGATATGTCGTGGTCGCCTTGACGTGTACCCGCCGCAGGGCAAATACCAGATGATAGTGAGCGGACTGGAGCCGAAGGGGATGGGTTCGTTGGAACTTGCTTTTCGGCAACTCCATGACAAACTTTCCGCGTTGGGATTTTTTGAACCGAGTCACAAAAAACCGCTTCCGCGAGTGATTCAAAATGTTGCGTTAATTACCAGTCCGTCGGGAGCGGCGGTTCGTGATTTTCTGCAAGTTCTTGGACGTCGGACGAAGCGGGTTAATGTTTTAATTATTCCGGTTCGGGTGCAAGGCGACGGTGCGGCGCGGGAAATTGCGGAAGCGGTTCAGAGGGTTCACCGGATTGCGTTACAGCGTCCGGTGGACTGTATTGTTGTAACACGCGGAGGCGGAAGCCGTGAAGACCTTTGGGCGTTTAACGAGGAAATTCTGATTCGAAGTATTGCCGCTTCGAAAATTCCGGTTGTTTCCGGTGTCGGTCATGAAATTGATGTAACATTATGTGATCTTGCCGCTGATGTTCGTGCGTTGACTCCCAGTGAGGCGGCGGAACGAATTGCTCCTGAAGATGCCGAACTCTCAAGAGGTTTGTTACAAATACAGCGTCAACTTGACGATTTATGGGAAAAACGGTTACGGTTTTGCCGTGACCGGTTATCATTTTTGGAAAAACAATCCGCGTTGGTATTACCGGAACGAATAATTGAAAACCGACGGCGAGCGGTTGATTTATTTGAGGAACGGTTGGAGCGTTCTATTGATTATCGGATTCAGGCGGCTGTTCAAAAATTCGGTAAAACGGCAACAGCACTTAATGCGTTGAGTCCGCTTTCGGTTCTGGCAAGAGGCTACAGTCTTACCGAAACCGAAACCGGACACCGAATCCAAAACATTGATGAAATCAAAAACGGCGACCACATCCGAACCCGACTCTCAAACGGTATTTTAAAAAGTGTTGTCATAAATACTGTTGCGGAAATCAAATAAAAAATGAGATTGCCTATTACTCTTGACGTTTGGGATGGGCGACCTTTTGCTATTTGCTAAAAAGTCGCGCCGGTTGACTCGTTATTGACCCTAACGGTTACGGTATTTAACCGACCCTTTGGGTTGTATATTTATAGCCAATGGTTGCGGTATTTAACCGACCCTTTGGGTTGTATATTTATAGCCAATGGTTGCGGTCTTTAATCGACCCTTTGGGTCGCATATTTATAGCCATCTTGACATTTTTGAGGTGGGTGACCTTTTGCTATTTGTTAAAAGGTTGCGTCGGCGTACTCGCCGACAGTGAATTAGATTAACAATAGCAAATTGTGTTGCCGACCATTGGGGAATCCGATTGCTAGCCGGAAACAGGGTACAAGTCGGCTATCGCCGTCGCGACCTTTCAGCGAAAGGTCACCCACCCATTTTCGCCGCCAGTGAATCAGATGAACGACGGCAAAAGGAGTTGCCTTCCGTTTTGGAGTCAACAACATAGGTGGGCGACCTTTTGCTAAAAGGTCGTGTCGGCATTAGCCGACTGTGAACTCGATTA
>JAISBG010000054.1 GCA_031266315.1 Planctomycetaceae bacterium
TCCCTCTGTAACGATATTGTCCGGCATTACGAACAACGGCAGGAACGGCGCGATTCGTCAACCGAAAAAGCAATGATTGTTGCTTATTCCCGACCAATTGCGTTAGAAATTTATAAAAAGATACTCGGTTTACGTCCTGCCTGGAAGGAGAAAATCAAGGTTGTCATAACATCTGATAACAACGACCCCAAAGAATGGAAAACAATTATTGGAACAAAAGAATATCGTAAAAATCTTGAACATAAATTTAAAGATGAAAATGATGAGATGAAAATTGCTGTTGTTGTTGATATGTGGACAACCGGTTTTGATGTACCTTGTCTGTCAACGATGTACATTTATAAACCGTTGCGTGATCATACATTGATTCAGACCATTTCCCGTGTCAATCGGGTTTTTGGAGATAAAACCGGCGGGCTTATTGTCGATTATGTCGGTATTGCGTCGGCGATCAAAAAGGCAATGAAAAATTATACGCAACGCGATCAGGAACAGTTTGGCGATCTGGATATTACCAAAACAGCGTTACCAAAATTTCTGGAGAAATTGGAAGTATGCCGTGCTTTGTTTCATAATTTTGATTTGCACAAAATTTTTGAATCAAAATTTATTGAGGGAACAGACCGTGATCGGGCAAATTTGATTGTTGACGGAATTAACTTTATTCTCGGCAATGATGATCAGAAAAAACTTTTTCTCAAAGAAGCGTTGTTATTGAAACAATCTCATTTGCTTTGCGGTAGTCTGCTCACGAAGACGCAACGATTTGAATCGGCGTTTTTTGAAGCGATACGAGTTGCTGTCTCTAGAACAACAACCGACAAGAAACTTTCGTTGCAAGAAATCAATAAACAGATTAACGAACTTCTCATACAGAGTATCAAAAGCGATGGTATTATCAATTTGTTTGCTGATGTTCAGGAGGAGTTTTCAATTTTTGATCTGAAATTTTTGCGGGAGATTGCCGCGATGAAACAAAAAAATCTGGCGGCGGAACTCTTGACAAAATTACTTCAAGAACAAATTGTGGTTTACAAAAAGACCAATTTTGTACAAGCGACACTTTTTTCTGAACGGATGGAACAGTTGATGAACAAATACCGTAACGGACAACTGACCAATGCCGAAGTGATTAGTGAATTGCTTAAAATGGCGTCGGATATTGTCAAGGATCATGATGCCGGTAAAGAATTAGGGCTAACAGTTGAGGAAAAGGCATTTTATGATGCAATTACAAAACCGGAAGGAATCAAAGATTTTTACGATAACGCCACATTGATTGAATTAACGCAACAATTGACCGAGTTGTTGCGTAACAATAGAACGATTGATTGGCAAAAAAAAGAAACATCACGTGCGGCGATGCGTTCTATGGTAAAGCGGCTTCTTAAAAAATATAAGTACCCGCCAGAAGGAGTTGAAGACGCAACAACAGTTGTCATCTCTCAATGTGAAATGTGGGTGGGTCAAGATGATATGAAATAAATATTTTCGTTAGAAAGACAATTGTTAAGATAAAAAGAACCGTCTGATTTCATACTTATATCCAAAAATATATTACGAAATGAAATATTATAAATTGTAAATATTATTTGTCCCACTGGTCACTATTGTCCCTTATGTCCCCAAATTTTCTAATCGTTTCGGAATTTTTTAGGGAGAGGAAATAATAGTTATTCTAAAAATTCTGAAATGATCAGAATAATTACAAATTTTAATTTAAATTATTACAGAAAGAGATGTTTATGTTGAACAATCATAAAACGAACAGTATTTTGACAGTTTTACTGGCGTTGGTTATTTTTGTTGCGATAACTCGGCAGGTGCAGGCGATGCACATTATGGAGGGATTTCTTCCTCCGTCTGCCTGTATTATTTGGGGAATATTGTGTATTCCTTTCCTGGCACTTGGTATTACAAAAATTAATCGTTTGATTGCCCAATATCCTCAAGCGATTACTTTTCTTGCGATGGCAGGCGCGTTTACTTTTGTTTTGTCTGCGCTTAAAATTCCGTCACTAACCGGCAGCAGTTCTCACATGACCGGACTCGGTTTTGCGGCGATTCTGTTTGGACCGTCGGTTGCGTGTGTGTTGTCGGTAATTGTACTGTTATTTCAGGCAGTCTTACTTGCCCACGGCGGATTGACCACATTGGGCGCAAATACTTTTTCAATGGGTGTTTTAGGACCAATCATCGCGTTTCTTGTCTATTCGTTGTTGCAAAAAACAGGCAGTCCTAAATCCGTTGCGATATTTTTCGCCGCGTCTTTAGGTGATCTGGCAACTTATATCGTTACGTCATTCCAACTTGCGGTAGCCCACCCGAGTGAAGTGGGCGGTATTACGGCATCGTTTGTGAAATTTGCCGGAATTTTCGCGCTTACTCAAATTCCACTAGCAATTGTTGAAGGTATTTTAACTGTTGTTCTGATCAATATTGTTACCGCTTATGGTCATGACATGATTCAACCATTCGGAGGAGATTTTTATGAACATAAACTGGAAACTTAATATTATTTTACTTTTCATTGCGGTTTTAATTACAATATTACCGCTGATGGTGATCAGAAATTCAGAGTTTTCGGGATCGGACGGCAAGGCGGAGGAAACAACGCAGGAAATACGTAACGATTTTGAGCCATGGTTCAGTCCTTTCTGGGAACCGCCCGGTGGTGAAACGGAAAATTTGCTCTTTGCAGTTCAAGCCGCAATAGGTTCCGGTATCATTTTTTATTATATCGGATACTTAAAAGGAAAATCGGAAGCAGTAAAAAAATAATTGAAACAAACAAAATACAGTTTTAGATTATAAGGAGAAATATAATTTATGAACGTAAACCTGAAATATAATATCGTTTTGCTTTTTATTGCGGTTTTAATTACAATATTACCGCTGATGGTGATTCGAGATTCTGATTTTGCGGGAACGGATGATCGGGCAATGGACGCGGTTCATGAAATCGACAACGATTTTGAACCTTGGTTTACTCCTTTTTGGGAACCGCCCGGCGGTGAAACGGAAAGTCTGCTTTTTGCATTCCAAGCCGCATTGGGTTCCGGTGTTATTTTTTATTGTATCGGATACTTAAAAGGAAAAAATGTTACTGCTAAAACATGAGAGACATTGACCAATACGCTTATACTTCCGGCTTGAAAGAGCTGTCTTTTCAACGGCGAATCCGTTTCGGCGGAACGGCGTTGCTGGCATGTATTTGTTCGCAAAGTATTATTTCCTTTGCTGTCGTTTTTGCGATTATGTTTTTTATAACAATTTTTAAGGCAGGAATTTACTGGGCGGATTATATCCGTTTCATGATTCTTCCGGTTTGTTTTTTATTTTTCGGAGTAACAGGAATTATTGTCAATATTAGCGGTTTACCTTCGCCGCCGAATTGTGTGTTTTCATGGGAGATCGGGAATTATTGTTTATTTATTTCGGAAAACGGATTATCACTTGCCTGCCGTTTGATTTGTAAATCCTTGTCGGCGGTTTCCTGTTTTTATTTTATTATTTTAACAACACCATTCAGGGAGATGCTTTGTTTTTTGCACGGAATCCGTTGTCCTTCAATTCTTATTACATTATCGATGTTGATTTATCAGTTTATATTTTTGTTAATGGAAATGGCGGTTATTAAAATGAAATCACAACTTTGTCGAGGCGGATACCGTAACATCAAAAGTTTTTCCCGTTCCTTTGCAATGTTGTGGGGTTCCGTTTTTATTCAGTCTTGTCTCAAGAGCGAATGGGTGTATAAATCAATGTTGACGCGAGGTTACGACGGACATATTCCGTTGACTTCGGAAAACCTTCGTCCTGATTTGAAAGAAGTTGTACAATTATTATTGTTTTTCGTATTGATTATGATTCCGAATTGGTTTTAATATGTGATGATTCTGGGATTATCAACGGTTATGGTATTTTTGATGACAAATATTATTTTACAAATTGAAAATCTTTCCTTTACATATCCGAATCGTCATCAGGCTCTTACTGATATTAGTTTTCAGATGGAAAAAGGAGAAAAAGTTTTTTTTCACGGCTCCAATGGTGCCGGAAAAACAACGCTTTTTCAATGTATCAACGGTCTCTTGAAAATCAAACAAGGCATTGTACGTATTAATAATCGTATCGTAAAAAGTGAAACGGAGCGAATGAAATTGATCAGTATTGTGTTTCAAAATGCCGAAGATCAGATTATTGCCGGCAGTGTTTTTGATGAGGTGGCATTTGGACCGGTTAATCGGGGATTGCCGAAAGAGGATGTGGTTAAAAGAGTCGAACATGCGTTACAAATTATGAATATCGAACATTTGCGCAACAAGCCGCCGCATTTTTTGAGTTATGGTGAAAAAAAACGTGTTACGATTGCGTCGGTTTTATCGATGGAACAGGAAATCATTATTCTGGACGAACCGACTGCCGGTTTGGACGGACAACAAAAAGAGGAACTGGTTGAAATCCTAAATGATCTTGCAAACAAAGGATGCACTTTGTTAATTTCAACACACGAAAGTGATTTTTCTCTTCGATGCGCCGACCGAATTATTGTATTGGATCAGGGGAAATTGCTGGCGGAAGGCAAAGCGGAAGAAATTTTTTCACGTTACGAAATTATCAAAAAAGCAAGTCTTGTCAAACCGATTATCATGGAAATTTATGAAAAGTTACTGGAATATTCCTATATCAAACCACATGGCTTGCCGAAAGACGTTAAAGAATTTTCAAATTTGTTACAGAACGGAAAAACGACATGAATGGTAAATTGTACGGTATCGGAACCGGACCCGGTGATTCTGAATTGCTCACATTGAAAGCAATACGAATTATCGGAGAATGTGGTGTTGTTGCGGTTCCCGCTGTTGAAAGCAATGACCGGACGGCATTTTCGGTTGTCGAAAAATATCTGACCGGAAAAAAAATTTTGGAATGTCGTTTTTCAATGGAACAGGACGAAGAAAAAAGAAAACGGCAACGGATTTTGGTTGCGAATCAAATTTGTACAGTTTTAGAATCGGGAACTTCCGTCGGGTTTATTACGCTTGGCGACCCGTCGGTTTACTCGACTTATTGTTACGTCAATAAAGTCGTTTCCGCACACGGATTTGAAACGGAAATTATTCCCGGCATTGCCTCATATTCGGCGGTTGCGGCGTTACTGAATATTCCGCTTTGCGAAGGAAATCAGCCGTTACATATTATTCCGGCAAGTTGCGGAGAAAAAATTAGAGACTGGATTGATTTACCCGGTAATAAAATTATTATGAAATCGGGAAAAAAAATGCGGCGGATTTTGGACATGCTGGAACAACACGGATTATCGGAACAAACAAAAATCGTTTCACGTTGTACCATGACCGGACAACAGATTTTTGAAACAATTGAAGAGTTCAACCAAAACGGAAAAACGGATCAAGCAGGGTATTTTTCTGTAATTTTTATTACGGAGACCAAAAAATGATTTACTTTGTTGGTGCTGGACCCGGCAATAAAGAACTATTGACAATTAAAGGCGCAAAAATTTTATCGCAGGCTGATTGTATTGTTTATGCCGGTTCTTTGGTCAATACCGAATTATTGGAAGAGGTGAAAAAATGTTGCGCTATTTATGACAGTTCAAAAATGACGCTGGAAGAGGTAATGGATACGATGTTGCGGTACGAAAAGAACCAACAGATAATTGTACGTCTTCACACCGGTGATCCGAGTATTTACGGGGCGGTTCGTGAACAGATTGATTGGCTTAAAAAACATGATATTCGGTACGAAATTATTCCCGGTGTTAGTTCGTTTTCTGCGGCAGCGGCGGTTCTGGGTGCGGAATATACGTTACCGGGAATTAGTCAAACGGTAATTCTGACAAGAATGGAAGGACGAACTCCTGTTCCGCCGAAGGAATCAATTTGCGAACTTGCTAAAATACAAACGTCAATGGTCATCTTTCTCAGCGGAAACCAATTATCGGAACTTTCCGCACAATTATTAGAGGGAGGATATACGGCAGATACGCCGGCGGCAATTGTTTATAAAGTAACATGGTCTGATGAAATTGTTATCAAAACGACTGTCGGTAAACTTGACGAAGCCGGAAAAGAGAACAATATTACACGAACCGCCTTGATTCTTGTTGGTCGTTTTTTAGGAGATACCTATGAACGTTCACAACTTTATCATCCTGAATTTTCGCACGGATATAGAACCGGAGGACAAGATGACGCGTAACTTATTTCTCCTGTCTTTTACAGCGAACGGTGAAAAACTGGCAAACCGTATTATAGAAAAATTGTATGGTGATTCGCAATTGATTATTCATAATAAACGTATCAAAAAATTGGAAAATTATATTGATTCTATTTTCAGAAAAAATCATATTCTTGTTTTTATCGGTGCCGCTGGAATTGCCGTGCGGGCGGTTGCGCCGTTGTTACAAAATAAAATGACGGATCCGGCGGTTATTGTTATTGATGAGGCGGGGCGATACGTTATTCCGTTGTTATCAGGGCATGTTGGCGGAGCCAACCGTTTTGCTGAACAAATCGCTGCACTTATCGGCGCAATTCCTGTATTGACAACAGCAACCGATGTGAATGGCGTTTTTTCCATTGATACTTTTGCAGTAGAAAAAGATTACATTATTGTCAATCCGAAAATGATTAAAGAAATTTCGTCGCAAATATTACAGGGACACAATGTCGGACTGACAAGCGAATTTGAAATAACCGGACAGACACCTGACCATGTTAAGATTAAAAACAAAGGAAGAGTTGGTATTTATATTGGTACAAAATTTAATTACAAGCCGTTTACCCGAACACTTCATCTGATACCGAAATGTTTTCATATTGGTATTGGAACGATGCGAAATATATCGTTTCAAAAATTAAACATCTTTTTTCAGAATATATTAAAAGAACAAAATATTTCTGTTGAATGGATTGGGAGTCTTGCCTCGATTGATTTGAAACAAAACGAAAAGGCGATTCTCGATCTGGCGAATTATTATAACATTCCGTTTCATACGTATTCGGCGGAAAAATTACGGCAGTTGGAAAACCAGTTTTCGTGTTCGGAATTTGTCCGTTCTGTAACAGGTATCGGCAATGTTTGTGAATCGTCCGCTTATCTCGCTTCAAAATGCGGCGAAATTGTTTTAGGAAAAACAGTCAATGCGGGAATGACGATTGCCATTGCGAAAGAAAGTCGGGAAATCTGTTTTGATAATTGCAACAAATAAAGGAGGAATCAATTTGATGAAAATTTATGCGGTAGGAATTGGACCAGGTGATCGAAACTACATGGCTCCGTATGCCGAAAAAATCATTTCAGAATGTGAGGTGATTATTGGTTACACGGCATATTTGAAACTAATTCCTGATTTAGTTACGGGAAAAGAAGTTATTGATACCGGAATGAAAGGAGAAACGGCGCGTTGTGAATTAGCGTTTCAGGAAACGAAACTTGGGAAAAAAGTTGCTGTTGTTTCAAGCGGAGATGCCGGAATTTACGGCATGGCGTCGCTTCTCATGGAAATGACAGAAAACGAAACAGATATTGAAATAGAGGTTGTGCCGGGAATTACCGCCTGTGTTGCGGCTGCTTCGCTATTGGGAGCACCACTGGCAAACGATTTTGCAGTTGTGAGTTTGAGCGACTTGCTCACTTCATGGCAAACGATTGAAAAACGTCTTGAAGCGGCAGGTTTGGGCGATTTTGTCGTTTGTCTTTACAATCCGGGAAGCAAGACCAGAAAAAATTCGTTACGGCAAGCGTGTGAAATATTATTAAAACATAAAAATCCTCAAACATGTTGCGGTTATGTTCGGAACGCATTAAGGAACAACCGTCAATATCAACTTTGCTCATTACAGGAATTATCAGATATTTCTGTTGATATGCTGACAACCGCGATTGTCGGAAATTCCGATACAAAACAAATTCATAACAAATTGGTTACAACACGAGGTTACCGTTTGCAAAGGAAAAAATTGTCATAAGAATTCTTATTATAATATAAATCAGAAACAATTTTGGATTAACCGGAGTTGCGAAACATGAATATTCTCATTTTCGGCGGTACAACAGAATCGCGAAAACTTGCAAAAACGCTTGCCGATCATCATGCGGATGTAACGCTTATTGTTGCAACAGATTATGCTAAAAATCTTTTTACAGAACCGATAAATTTTAATATTATCGTACAACGGCTTGACGAAACAGAAATGATACATTATTTAAAAACACATTCATTCGATTATGTTGTTGACGCAACACATCCCTATGCTGATTTGGCAACTAAAAATATTCATTCGTCATGCCAAAATGCCAATGTACGATACTTAAGACTTGTTCGTAGTGAAAGTAATAAAAATTCTTCCATAACTTATTTTACCAATCCCGATGAAGCGATTGATATATTGAATCACGAAACAGGAAAAATTCTCTTTACCATTGGCAGTAAGGAACTAACACATTTTGTTAAAGTGAATGATTTTGCGTCAAGAAGTTTTGTGCGGATTCTTCCAATGCTTGATTCGCTTAAAAAAACAATTGATCTGGGATTTCGTAACTCAAATATTATTTGTATCCAAGGCGCGGTCAATGAAGAAATGAATAAGGCGATGATCAATATGACTCAAGCCGAATTTTTAGTAACAAAAGATTCAGGAGAAATCGGCGGATTTGACGCTAAAATTTCCGCAGCGCAACAATGCGGTTGCCGTGTACTTGTACTTTCGCGTCCGTTGCAGGAAACGGGATTTTCTTATACGGAAATATTAGAATTTTTTCAAATCAAAAATGATGCCGCTTCCGATGAAAATGGAAATTTTCAATGTGTTACCGATAGAACATCGTTTTCAAAACCAGTTGAACCGAAACAAAATCAGACGCGTTTTTTTCCGCTCTTTATGGATTTACACAACAAAAATGTTCTTGTCATCGGCGGCGGAAATATTGCCTTGCGGCGGATTGAAATATTATGCTCTTTCGGTACAATCATAGAAATTATTTCACCTTCCGTTACAGAAGAATTACGAACAATAATTCAACATCGTCATTTTCGTTTTGTTAATAAAAAGTACGAAGAAAGTGATCTTGATCATTTTCATCCATTGTTTGTAGTTGCCGCTACGAACAACAGAGAAGTGAATCGTCGTATTGCGAGTGATGCACGTAAAAAAGGAATTTATGTAATTGTTTCCGATTGCCGGAAGGAATGTAATTGTTATTTTCCCGCAATTATGGAGAGCGAATCTTTTTTAGCGGGTCTTGTTTCAAAAAACGGCGATCATCTTGGAGTTCGTATCAAAGCCGAACAAATACGTAAATTACTGAACAATAATTGTAATAATTAACACCTTTCAAAAAAGATAGTTAGATGAAAGTAACATTAATTGGTGCAGGACCCGGTGATGCGGAATTGATGACCATTAAAGGGCTGAACAGGCTGAAACAAGCCGATGTTGTCCTTTATGATCGTCTTGTCGGCGAAGACATTGTTTCAATGATTCCTGATACGGTTGAGAAAATTTGTGTCGGAAAACATAATGGTAAACATCCGGTTCCGCAAGAAGAAATCGGTTCTTTAATGGTTTCCAAAGCAAAGCAGGGATTACATGTTGTACGATTAAAGGGTGGTGATGCTTTTGTGTTCGGACGCGGCGGCGAAGAACTGGAAATTTTGTGCGAAAACAAAATTCCCTTTGAAGTGATTCCCGGTGTTTCATCGTCTATTGCCGCCGGCGTTTATGCGGGAATACCTTTGACGCATCGTGATTACTCTTCGTCGTTACACATTATCACGGGACACGCCAAGAAAAACGGTCAACTCGATATTGATTTCAAATCACTTGCCGGATTAAATGGTACGATTATTATTCTGATGGGTATTGCGTCATTGGAGAATATTTGTACCGGTTTTCTTGAAGCCGGCATGAATAGGCACATGCCCGCCGCTATCGTCGAAAATGCCACATTAAAAACACAACGAAAATTTATCGGAACATTGGAAACACTTTTTGAACTATCGAAACAAAATCAAATTGTTTCTCCGTCTGTTGTTATTATCGGTGCCGTGTGTGCCTTGTCGGATAAACTCGGTACATAACAATATGATATAAATACGATAACATTTTTTCATTACGAAAAAAAAATACCTGATAATATATTATTGTACTATGTTTTATTTCAATGTTATGAAAAAACTTAAACAAAACTTAAACTAAAAATTATTTTATTGATATGCTTTCGCCACAGGAAATATTACAAAAAACTTCGGATAACGGAGTTGCCAAGAGTTTAAAATCGTTTACTTCGCTTTTTATACTTGGTATATTAGCCGGAGTTTATATTGCATTTGCTTCGGAAGGTTCTAATATGGCGGCGTTTAATCTGCTTGCGAATCCGTCAACATTCGGACTGGGCAAATGCCTTGCGGGCGCAATATTTCCCGGCGGTTTAATGCTTGTAGTGCTTGCAGGCGGAGAACTTTTTACCGGCAATACCATGATGCTCTTACCGCTCGTAACAAAAAAAATTAAACTGACAGGATTGATTCGTAACTGGCTGATTGTTTACATTGGTAATTTTATCGGTTCATTTTTTGTTGCGTTTCTTATTGTTCATTCCGGTCAATTAAACAGCGGTAACAATTTACTTGGCGGAATAACAATCAAAATTGCTGCAACAAAATGTCATCTTACCTTTATAGAAGCGTTTTCACTTGGGATTCTTTGCAACTGGCTGGTATGTCTTGCGGTTTGGATGGCAACCGGAGCTGAAAGTGCCGTTGGAAAAATTTTTGCGATTTTTTTTCCGATCTGGTTATTCATCACTTCCGGTTTTGAACATTCCGTTGCAAATATGTACTATATTTCCGCCGGATTACTTGCAAAATCAAACTACATTTGGCTCGACACAGTAACACTTAACCCTGAACTTTTAGCTTCGCTCACATGGACGAATTTCTTCTTGTCAAATTTGTTACCGGTTTCTCTCGGCAATATTGTCGGCGGCGGTATTTTTGTTGCAACAGCATATCATTTTGCCTATAGAAATGAAAGCAAAAAATAAACAAATAATACATGCTCAACATTCCTTAAAATCCGATATGGTTTTTTATGAATATTAAAGTGTTGGTCAAAATAATTTATTTTACAATATTTACCATTATTATTTATCTGTAATAATAATAAAGGAGTACAAAATGAGAGGCATTTTAGTTGTTGCTCATGGAAGCCGGATCAAGGAAACAGAAGAAATACTGATTTCACTTTTGAATATAGTGAAACAGAAAATACCGGAATTTTGTATCGAATATGCTTTTATGGAATTTAGCGATAAAACGCTGGAAAAAGGAATTGCCGCGCTTGCGGCTAAAAATGTTTCGGAAATAAAAGTTGTGCCTTATTTTCTTTTTTCCGGTGTCCATCTGAAAGAGGATATTCCTAATATGATTAATCAATGTATGATGCAGTATCCTGAAATTAAGGTTATCATGGGCAGATCGCTGGGAATTGATCAACGCCTTGCCGATATTCTTGCGGATCGTATCAAGGAGTAATTTCTGATGAGAAAATTATTTATTGTCGGTTTCGGCGTCGGTAACGATGATTTTCGGACAAAAAAAGCGGTTGATGTTATTCAGTCTGCCGATAGAGTTTTAACATTTTCCCGGTTTTATAAAAATGATCCGACTATTGAAAATATTGATTTGACAGAACTAATGAAACAATTAAATTGTCCGCTTTCCGGTATAACGGTGGTTTTAGTCGGAGGTGATTGTTGTTTTTTCAGTATTACCCAAAAAATCGTTCGGGAATTTTCACATTTGTATGAAATTGAATTAATCAACGGTATAAGCAGTATTCAATATTTTAGTGCAAAAATTGCAGTTCCTTACGATGATGCAAAATTGATCAGTGTACATGGGAGAAATGAACGGATTGTATCACATACCGCGTATAATAAAAAAATTTTCGTACTGACCGGCGGAAAATACAAAGCCCATGATTTGTGCAGAATTTTGTACGAAAACGGTTTGACTGATGTGAAAATTCAGATTGGCGAAAAATTGTCTTGTTCCGATGAAAAAATCGTCAACGGTAATCCTATAACGTTAAAAGATATGATTTTTGACGATTTATCTGTAATGTATATTGAAAACGAGTCGGCGAGGATTCCTAATACTCCGATTAGTGATGATGATTTTATTCGCGGTCAGACGCCGATGACTAAAGAAGAAATACGTTGCGTTTCACTTCGGAAACTCGGAATACTTCCAAACGATATTTTGTACGATATTGGAGCAGGAACCGGTTCCATGTCTGTGGAGATGGCTCGTTGTGCGTTTGAAGGTATTGTTTATGCGATTGAAAAAGACAAAGAAGCCGTCGAATTAATCGAAAAAAACAGAATTAAACATGGAGCCTTCAATATTATTGTTCTTAAAATTCAGGCTCCTGAACGTTTTGCTGAACTTCCTGTTCCGAATAAGGCGTTTATCGGCGGAAGTTCAGGAAATATTGATACAATTGTTAATGTGTTGATCAATATGAATCCGAAAATCAAAATCGTTGCCAACGCCGTTTCATTGCAAAGTCTTAATCAGATTCTTAACACTTATTCCGTATTCGGATTAACTGAAACGGAAACGATTTGCGTCAATATTGCGAAGTCGAAAAAAGTCGGTAATTACGATATCATGACCGCGCAAAATCCTATTTATATCGTTACGGGAATACGGAGGGAATTATGCGAATCATGATTGCGGGAACAGGAAGCGGATGCGGCAAAACAATGATCACTTGTGCGATCCTTTCTGCACTGAAACAACAAAACAAAAATGTTGTTGCGTTTAAATGCGGACCGGATTATATTGATCCCGTGTTTCATACGAAAGCATCACAAGTTGAAACGTATAACCTCGACTCTGTTCTTATGGGAGAAGAAGGTGTACGTTATTCTTTGCAGTCGCACACCCAAACATGTGATATTGCGGTTATCGAAGGCGTCATGGGACTTTACGACGGAATCGGTAACAAAAGCAACGCTTCAACAAATTATTTATCTCAAATAACGAAAACTCCTGTTGTGTTAGTTGTTGACGCAAAAGGGAAATCATTGTCTTTGTGTGCGGAAATTAACGGTTTTCTTGAATTTGAAAAGAATAATATTGTTGCGGTTCTTCTTAACCGGATCACTTCGGCATCGTATTCTTTTTATAAAGAAATGATTGAAAACAAAACCGGTGTCCGCGTCATCGGTTTTATGCCGGAATTGTCGGATGTTCGTATTGAATCACGGCATTTAGGATTGTTGACAGCAAATGAAATTTCAGATATTCAAAACAAAATCACATTGCTTGCCGATAATGCACGAAAATTTATTAATTTTGAAACGTTTTTTGACTTGGCAACTGCTGCTGAAAAATTTAATGTACCGGAATCATTTTTAGAATTACAAAAACGTGATTTTTTTGTTAATCTTT
>JAISBG010000090.1 GCA_031266315.1 Planctomycetaceae bacterium
ACTGTCGGCGAGTACGCCGACGCGACCTTTTAGCAAAAGGTCGCCTACCTACCTTATGATTACCAATTTGACGATTCCGATGGAAAACACCTAATCCGGTAGAATCAGAAGATTTCAATAGAATTGCAAGTTTCCCTTCGCCCTGAAAGGGCAATGCAAAGTGGATTGGCATTGCCCTTTCAGGGCGAAATTTAGGGGAGGCTTTAACCCACCGCGTTGCGGTGGGTTGTTACGCGTTGCCCCTAAAGGGGCGGGGGAAAAATTTGCAATCCTACGGTGTCCTCTGTAAACTCTGTGGTAAAAAAAGTGTTTTTAGAGATACTCAACAATTACAATTACGATTACAATAAAAATCATGTTAATCCGGCTTTATCATTTAATTATTAAGGAATTGCTCACTTCAATTCGCGATCCGAAGTCGCGGCTTGTTTTGATTGTACCGCCGCTTATTCAGATTTTTATTCTTTCGTTTACGATTACGCTGGAAGTCAAAAATACTTCGCTTGGAGTTTATAACAAAGACGCCGGTGTAGAAGGACAGACGTTGATCAAACGTTTTGAACATTCTCCGCTGGTTTCCAAGATTGTTACTGTTTCCAGCCAAAATGAAATAGAACCGTTGCTTGACC
Source organism: Planctomycetaceae bacterium (assembly GCA_031266315.1). GTDB lineage: Bacteria > Planctomycetota > Planctomycetia > Pirellulales > Thermoguttaceae > WRKP01. The sequence continues at coordinate 630 of JAISBG010000090.1, forward strand.
GGCAAACCGTGTTGGGAATTATTGTCATTCCGCAAGATTTTTCAGAAAAAATTTATTCGCATCAAACGGTGCAGGTTCAGATATTACTCGACGGGCGTCGTACCAATGCGTCACGGATTGCCGGCAGTTACGCGGAAAGAATTATCAACACGTTTTTGGCGGAGTTTACGCCGAACCAAAACGGGATCAAAATAGTTACGCGGAACTGGTTCAATGTCAATCTCGATCCGCTCAAAACAACCGTTCCGTCGTTAATTTGTGTCTTGGCAACAATTCTTGGAATGTTGATTTCGGGTCTTTCGATTGCGCGGGAGCGGGAAACCGGAACTTTTGAACAATTACTTATTTCGCCCTTGACGCCGTTGGAAATTTTAGTCGGTAAGGCAATTCCTGCCGTATTCCTTTCAACATGTTCCGCAATTATGATGATTGGAATTGTGATTTTTATTCTCAACATTCCGCTTCGCGGTTCGTTTTGGCTGCTTATTTTGTCGATGGATTTATTTTTGTTTTCGGTGGTTGGGGTTGGGTTGTTTATTAGTTCTCTGTCGATGACGCAACAGCAAGCGATTCTTGGGGTGATATTGGTGTTACCGGCATCGATTATGCTTTCGGGGTTCGTAACTCCGGTCGAAAATATGCCCCAATGGATACAACAAATCACTGTGGTCAATCCTGTTCGTTGGTATTTGGTGATTGTCAAAGGCATTTTTATGAAAGGTATGGAACCGTCCGAAGTTGCCCTGAATTGTATCCCGCTTGTTGCTCTTTCCATTGTAACTCTCTCCGTCGCCGCAATCATGTTCAAACGACGTATGGAATAATCGTGCCTATGCTGACTCAAAAACGCCAAGAGGGTGGGCAATCCGTCCGCTATTTGCTAAAAGGGTTGCGCTGGTTGAGTCATCATTTTGCCGTCGTTAATCTGATTCACAGTCGGCGAAAATAGGTGGGCGATCCCTTCGCTGAAGGGTCGCGCCGGTTGAGTCATCATTTTGCCGGAGTTAATCTGGTTCACAGTCGGCTATCGCCGACGCAACCGTTCAGCGAACGGTTGCCCACCTTTTTCGTCCAGTGCCACTGGAAACGTTCCGGAAGAGAAAAAACTCCCGTCAACTAACACTTGACAGCCTCTGGAAGAGAAAAAACTCCCGTCGACTAACACTTGACAGCCTCCAGAGTTGCGGCGGGCTGGTTTGTGTTGCCCTTGCAGGGCGGAGGAAAACTTGCAATCCTACTGTGGAATTGTTATGAAAGATTGAATTTTTTGATATTGTTTATTACAATGAATCAACTCAACCGGTGACTATTCAGTAGTATTTTTTTCTCTGCCTGAAAGGCAGTATTTTCATAACCGCTGGTCAGCGACCTGCGGCAGTGAACCCAAGAGACCACTGCCTGAAAGGCAGGATTTTAACCCGTTGCCGCACAAAATCCCGCCTTTCAGGCGGCAGGTTTTTATCGCGGTACTACCGCAGGTCGAAGACCTGCGGTTATGAAAATGAAGCCCTATCGGGCTATTCCACTGAATAGTCACGTTTTGTTAGAGAAATTAGGTTGAAAATGAGGTTGCTGTTAGATTGTTTTTTCCGTAAAAGTAACAACCTAGCAAATCGTTAAAAAATACTAATTTCATAACTCATGCAGTATCAATCAATTCAATCAGTTTTATTGGAAAGGAACAGGTATGAAGTCTCAACGGTTTATTCGGATCGTTTTATGTTTTGTGATTTTGTCTTTGCTTTTGCCGGAATTATTGACGGCAACCGTGTCCGCGCAATTTATTCGCCGCCAACTTCGTCGGATTCCCGGTTTTCCGACAGCAGAATCCGGTTATCGGGTCGGGCAGCAAACGCCGGAACCGCTCATTCAAGGGGACGGACGTTTATTGGAACGTGTTCGGAATGTTGTGAGCCTCTTCACGGAAAATGGGACAGAACTTAAATCGGTTGCGGTTGTTTCGTTTGCCGGTTTTGACGAGTTTAAGCGGGTTCTTCAAATTACGGCAAAAGAAATTCGGCTTGACAAAGGAAGTTTTGAGGAACCGGCACTATTGAACGCTTTTCTTGCCGTGTACGGGCGGATTGTCGGGCAAGGTTTTGACACGAGTCAGCCGATTGGAATGATTTTGCAAACGGACGGTATTTTGTATTATCCGCTTTTTTTCACTCCGCTCAATTTGAACAGCAAACTCGGTCAATCTTTGCGCAATGATTATGCCGAACAACTTCAGGACGGACGGTATGCACTCCGTCAAGAGATTTTCAATTGGCCTCTTGGTCGGCTTTACGTTCAACAGCACAACGGTTGGGTTTTCGTCGCGCCGGAACAACAACTTAAAGCCTTGCCGAATGATCCGACGGTTCTTTTGCAAGGACTTGACCGCAACCATTTAATCGCGGCAAAATTCGATTTGCAAAATTTGCCGTCGCTTTCAACACGTGCGGCGTTAACACTTGGGGAGATGAACGCGGTGGCGCAAGCGGAAACGGAACTTGAAAAAGCAACCGCACGATTGGGAATCGGTTATCTTCGTTCTCTTGCCGAACAAGCCGATTTCCTTGAATATACTTTTTCTTACGACGAAGAACACGCGGATTATGTGATTGAGCAAAAGGAAATCGTCAAACCGAATACGGAACGTGCTTTATTATTGCAGGAACGCCGCAACGCCCAAAGTCCGTTCCATGCGTTTTATCGACCGGAAAATGCGGTGTTGGCGTCTCATTTTGTGATGAATTTAACGCGGTCGCAAAGTAAAGAACTGGAAACGATTTTGGACGAATCACTTGGAAAAAAACTTTTAACGGAAGAAGAACGGCAGGAATTAAAAAAGCAGTTGGAAGAAAAAAAGCAGTTGCCGCGAAAACGCCGTGACCGGCAAACTCCGATTCCGCCGGAAACGGAAAATAACTCGGAGAATAAAACAGAAAAGGAAACAGAGAATAAATCCGAACGGAATTTGCCGAACATTGTGATTCCCGATTCGATCACCGACCCGAATGAACGTCTTGCCCAACTTTTGGCGCAAATTCCTCCCGAACAAATTGAAAAGGCAATGCTTGAAGAAACCGAAGCACAGTTGGACGGGAACACTTTATCCGATATTGAAACGGAGATAATGCCTGATCTTGTTTTAAGTAAAACGCCGGAAAGTAATTTGACGGACGTACAAAAACTGGAAATTATTTTCCGGCGAATTGGCGTGACGTATTATTGGGCGTTAATTGGAGCGGTTCGAAGCGGTCGGTTTGACGGGGCTTCGACTTGTTCTTTTGAACAGGGAATTATTGGTATTTACAATCTTGCGGAAGGGAAAAAGTTCAGGAAATCGTTTGATGCTGTTTTTTCGGATATTGAAAAGGAATTTCCGAATGTTTACGCACAGAATATTCGAAAAGATTACATGAAATCGGAAGGTTTTGTGTTGACGAGTATTTCATTCCGTCCGGGCATGTTTATTAAGAATCAATTTTTATCATGGTTAATTCCGCCGGAATATTCGGAACGTGAAACCCGTCTTATTCTTGGAATTCGTGATGATGCGGTTTGTTTTGCAGTTGGTTCTGATGATTTTCCTGAGCAACATCTTTGTGAAGCTCTTGCCGGAACAACAAAATTATTACCGGTGTACGATATGTTTTTTACGTTTTCGGCTTATGAATTGGGCAGGGCGTTTGCTCAATCCGGCAGACCTGACCGGTTGGTTCCGCTCAAAATTGTTGCGGCAAATACAAATCCCAATGCCCGCGCCTATGCGGTTTCAAAATTTACGGAAACTTCAAAGACGTTAACGCTTCGTATTTCCGCACTTCTAACGCCATCACTTTGGCGTTTCCGCGAAAACCTCCGCGAAACAAGATATTACCGGTAAAGGCAAACAATGATAAAGCGGACGACTTTTTCCAGACGGACAATACTGATTGAAGGTGGGCAATCCGTCCGCTGGACGGTTGCGCCGATTGAGTCCTCATTTTACCGTCGTTAATCGGGTTCACTGTCGGCGAGTACGCCGACGCGACCTTTCAGCGAAAGGTCGCCCACCTATAAAAGGTCACCCACCTACAAAAGGTTGCCCACCTGATGATTGCCTATTATTTTACTATTCCGGTAGAATCAGAAATTTCTATTTTTCGTGGTTTAAGCATTGCCCGTTAACGAGATAGATGATTCCGGTACAAATAATGCAGACCAGTGCCAACAATCCGATGCCGATACGTTCGCCGAAAATTAACGCTGTTGCAAAAATCATCGGTCCAAGTGCTTGTCCCAATCGGGAAATAAGTTCATAGTACGCAATTGCATTTTCTTCGCCGGTTTCCCGCACACTTTGCAACGAAAGATAATAATAATTCAGGCAGGGTTCCGCAAAACCGTCACAAATTCCCAACGCAAGAATTGTCAACACCGCTCCCAAATAGGAACCCGTCAATACAAAAAACAATGTGCTGCAAGCCCAAAGTATTGCCGTAAAATAAACGGAACGTTCATAAGTCAGGAAACGGCGAACTGTTGCGGTCAACGGAGGTCCAAGATAAACCGTGAATAAACCCGCAATTAGCAAAATACAGCCAACGGTTGAGGTACTAATTCCGTTACGGTCAGCAAAAATCGGAAAGTAATAATAAGAAAACGCAACTATAATATAAGCCGGAATTGTGTTGCAAAGGAACAATGTCAAAACACGCGGGTCGCTTAAAAGATGAATAAGTGTATCGAATGGAGACCGTTTTTGTTCTTTAATTGTCTTTGGGGCTGTTTCTTTAATCGTATTGTCAATCCGGTTGAAACTTTTTACATATTCACTTAACTGAAATTGTTCAAACAAAATACAGAGAATCATCACGCCGAATGCAGTAAGGAAAGACGCCGAATAACCGAATTGGTCGGCAATGACGGCACCGAGTATAATTCCGACATTGACGCCCGCCGTCCAACCCGCATAGAAATGAGCGTAACCGATTTCACTCTTTTCCGTGTCTGTTTCCAGCAACACGATTTGGCGGATAGTAATAAAAGTCAATCCGCCGCCGAAACCAATCAACGCCTGTGATACAGTAAACGATAACATATCAAAGGCAAAGGCTGCGAAAAGAAAACCGGACGAAGAGAAAAGAAAACCCGTGTACATAATCAATCTCAACCTTTGCAACGAAGAAAAATGTCCGGCAAGAATTGACCCGATTCCAAAAGCAAGCATAATCACCGTATAAGGTACGGCAAGAATAAAACTTTCCGAAACACCTTGTATCTCGTGATTAAAAGACTTCATCATCAAAGGCAAAAAAGAAAGCGAAACAGAATCGGCAATAAAATAAATGAACGCCAAACTTCGTGTCAGATAACACGGTGAGTAATTGCCGAAGATGATTTTTCGGAATTGTTGCGATTCAACTCCTTCAAAGATTTTTTGTTTTGCAAAAAAATGTTCGCGACCGCGTTGCCGAATCAAATTAATGGCAAACACCAATTCAATAAGAACCAATACCGCAATAACAAGGAATATTCCTGTTTCGAGAAGGAGTTTTTGCAACAGTTGCTGATTAGCGTTATGGAAGGTGGAAAGTTCGCGGCTGACTTCCAAAATTCCGACGACTTTTTTCTCTTTGTTCCGAATGGGAGCAAGAGCGTAAATCCAATCTCCTGAAATATCTGTACTAGATGAAACGAATATTTCACCGTTCCATGTTTGAGAATAACCTTGCTCAGGATCGTCAAACCAACTAAACGGAAAAGCGGTGTTGACTGTTGTGTTTTGGTAGATTTGAGCAAAGAGACGGTTATTTTTCACCGTATAAACCGCATAGAGATAGCCGTTCAACAGAGGATGATTCGGGTCAAAACGATTATCAAGATCGTTTCGGAAATCACGGTAATTTTCGTTGTAATAATCGCCGGCGGCAGTAATTTGTTCGAGTTTATCACCGTCCAATGAATTGGCAATCTCAAGAGCCATCAGACTAATATGTTGATAAACGGTTTCTTCATTAATCCTCATCAATTTGCTAATCGCACCGAAAAACGCAATCAATACTGTTATAGTAACAGCAATAATGATGAGGAGCGAGATTAAAAGTGTTTCGCGGAGTTGTCTGCCGAGCAAGAAAATATAGATTAACTTGCCAAAGTACAGAATTGCCGACAAAACAAAAATCCACGCCAAACATTGGATAATCGGAACGATACGGATTTGCCAAGTAAGAATCACTTCGGAATAACTTTTAACGTTACCGGAATTTTGGGCGGTGTCTATTAAATGAATTTCGGAGTCGGTCGCGGTGGCGATAACGCCGTCCGGTGAAATATTGATTCGATAAATGTCCTTGTCCGCCTTAAAAACGGTTTTCAGGGAATTGTCCGGCGCAATTCGTAAAATAGACCGCCCTTTGAGATCAACAAAATAAATGTTACCATGCTGATCGGTATCAAGTTCCCAAGGAACAGGTTGCCGGTTGGTCAAAGTTGCCGAAGAATAATCGTGCAAAATTTTTGCGGAATGTTGTATGATTTGCCCGTTCTTCTTTGTCCAAACGAAATCGTCTCCGAATAATGTAATGTCTGCAATGTCGCGGTCGGGAATGTGTGCCGAAGGATATTGAAATACCGTTTGGGTAATACGGGAATCGGCGTAACGACATTGGACAACACGGTCATTGTACAGTTCAAACCAAGAAAGCACGGCAGTTTCCGCATTGTAACGCAAATGTTTGATT
>JAISBG010000095.1 GCA_031266315.1 Planctomycetaceae bacterium
AATTGATAATAAAATCACAATTAGAAATAGCTGTTGCCTGATCGGTAAGACTGGTAAAAGAAGAAGGAACATTTGCAAACGGTGCCAATTTAATGCCAGTATCACTAGGATCATTAGGATTACTATTATTATAAACCACAATAAACGTACTATAACCTCTGAGATTGCCTGAAGTCATGGTTAACACACAACCAATCAAATCACTACGAAGATAGGGAGAAGATGCTGAAATTGGATCGAAAAGTTCACTAGCGGTAAATACCAAATTACGATCTTGCAAAATTTCGCTATTTTCAGTAACTGTACCGAAAGTTCCTGTAAGCGGATCACTGCCATTTTCGACCGGATGTCCGTATTGATTTTCCAAAATACTGTGCGGACCGAGTACGGACTCGAGTTTATCGCCGATGAGGAGTATTTCCAATGCTTTGTCGAAATTCGACGCAAAGGTCGCATAACCGCCGCCACCTACGACGGAGTCATCATTAAGAAGAGCCTTTGCCGCATGTTCTGCCTGACGGCGTGCCTGTGTCGTAATGACCATAAACGCCGTAACAAGTAATGCAAACATCGTCATCAATGCCAGAACAATAAAAAGTGTTACTCCTCTTCGTGAAGAATAAACCCTGTCTGATATTTCCGTTGTTCTAAAAAATGTACACATAATCGTTCCTCCTAATAAAAAGGGGATTTTAGTTTTTAGTTTTTGGTTTTTCGATTGATTGCCAATCCGTAGGGCATTGCTCTACGCTATTGATTCAGGGCATTCAGCCCTGTTTATTTTTCGGATTTTGTGAAATTTCATCGGTGTTCCTCTGTCCAATCTGTGTTGTTTGTGTGCCTATTGAATGTCTCATTTCGCTGGCTGTTGCACATTTTTTTTCCTTTTCCTTTTCTTTCATTTGGGCAATACCGGATTCGGCAAACATTTTACGTGCGGTAATCCGGTCGCGTTCCAGCGCACGTTTTACAACTTGATCAAATTGTCCTTTATCATTAAGTGTTTTCATGGTAATTTCTCCTCTTTTAGATTAATAATTTCCGTACCTAATAAATGTTTTTTAACACGCAATGAGGCTATGGGCTGAAAGCCCTTCATCAGTAGCGTAGGGCAATCGCCCTACGAAGGGAATACCATAAAACTCAAGCCCTGAAAGGGCGCAATCCCAATAAATCCCGCTAATAGTGTTCATTGTATTCTCTCTCTTTTTCAAATGAGGGTTATTCATTCACGTAGGGCGTTGCCCTGCGCTATTGATTTAGGGCTTTCAGCCCTGTATTTTTCGGATTTTGTGAAATTTCATCGGTGTTCCTCTGTTTAATCTGTGTTCTCTGTGTGCTTATTGAACATCTCATTTTGGTTGATTGATAATTTCCGTACCGCGATAGGCGGGAATTTCGGGGTGTTCCATTGCATATTTTAAATCGTTTCGATAACCTACTTCAAATCGCAACATCAAAGCAGTCGGCATCCATGTTACTTTTTCGATTTTCTCTGCCAATGTTTGTGTCAACGGTATTTCCGCTTTCAAAAGTTGCTCAACCGTTTTGACCGAAACTTCCATCCGTCTCGCAAGTTCGGCAACATCAATTCCCATTTCAAATATCTTTTCTTCCAACACCTCCCCCGGAGGCATCAGATAAATGTAATTCGGTGTATGGGGTAAACTCGCGTAGGGAGTTTTCTTTTTTTTCGTTTTGGGTTTTTCAAGCGTCGTGGACATTGTTTTCTCCATTAATGGTAGTCAATAATCTCAATATTTTTAATGGCAGTAACTGCTGACCAATCTAATCCGCCATCGGATTTTATCGGACACGGATCATTATTCGGGATAAAAATCAATCTTGTAAGTCCTAACAAACGGCAAGCAAGTTGTCCTTTTCTGTTACCTGTTAGTTCGTGCCATGCACCGGCAACAAAGCGCAATTCTTCAAGATTTAATGCACCTTTCATTTGCTTCAATCTTTGCTTCAAATTTCGCGCACCATCTTTTCCCAAAACTTTTTGTGCAATTTTATCGTTGGTACAAATTTTCTGTATCCGGCTGTTCGCGTAGGTGATTTCCATCTTGAATACAGTTACGTAATATCTATTTTTTATTTTTCGGTTGATTGATAATTTCCGTACCGCGATAGGCGGGGATTTCGGGGTGTTCCATTGCAAAAATACATTTTCTGCGGTAACTTTTTTCAACACGTAACATAAAAATTGCCGGCATCCATGTAACTTTTTCTATTTTCTCTGCCAATGCTTGTGTCAATGGTATTTCGGCTTTCAAAAGTTGTTCAATCGTTTCGACCGAAACTTTCATCCGTTTCGCAAGTTCGGCAACGTCAATCCCTATCTCAAACATCTTTTCCGCAAGAATATCACCCGGTGTCATCAGGTTAATATAATTCGGTGTATGCGGTAAATTTTTGATAGGTTTCGTATTTTTCTGTATCCGTTTCGATTTTTCAAGTGTTGTGGACATGATTTCCTCCTTAATGATAATCGACAATTTCGATATTTTTAATTTTTATCACCTTAGACCAATCCAAACCGCCATCCAGCTTTTGAGGACTTGGAATTACGGCTGGTGTAAAAACGAGTCGGGTACGTCCTAATAAACTACAGGCAAGTTGTCCTTTTCTATCTCCTTTCAATTCATGCCATGCGCCAGCAACAAAACGTAATTCTTCAAGATTATTGGCTTCAGTCATTTGATCAAGCCTATCTCTTAGTGTATGGGCACATGCTTTTCCTAAAACTTTTTGTGCAATTTTATCGTTGGTACAAATTTTCTGTATCCGGCTGTTCGCGTAGGTGATTTCCAT
>JAISBG010000277.1 GCA_031266315.1 Planctomycetaceae bacterium
TTAAGGAGGATTTTCATTATGAAAAAAAAGGCTTTTACACTTGTGGAACTTTTAGTTGTCATTGCGATTATCGGTGTTTTGATTGCACTTCTGTTGCCGGCAGTGCAGGCAGCACGGGAAGCCGCGCGGCGGTCTCAATGTACAAACCAACTCAAACAATTGGGAATTGCGTTACACAACCACCACGACACCTACAAGTATTTTCCGAACAGTTCCTATCAAAGTTCCATGGGAGCAACAACTCTTTTAGGGGCAACATCAACGGATCCGAACGGTAATTGGCGAATCCGAATCAGTGCTCTTGCTTCAATGATGCCGTTTATGGAACAAACGGCTCTGTACGATGCGATGAAGCAAACGGTTGATAGTTCAACGGTGAACGCCTGTTCATGGATTTGGGATGCGAATGCGACCGGCGGTTCCGGTGTTAAGATCGGTTCACAGCCGATTTCAACACTTCAATGTCCTTCTGACCCTGAATCTCGTACAAAAAAGGATAGCGAGATGGCACGGTGTAATTATCGACCGGTTTACGGCGATATGATTCTTCCCAGTGGTCTGGAAGATGTTTTGCGGAGTATTTTCCGAAGAGGTGATGTTGCGAATGTTGGTTTTGATGCCATTACCGACGGAACAAGTAACACAATTGTTTTCGCCGAATGTGTTATTTGGGGCGACCCGTCCGACACTCCCCGAATTATCGGCGGTGTTGGAATTATTACTTCATTGGCTGCCGATTCGAAACCTAATATCTGTACCGCTATTATTAGCGGAAGCGGTACGTTGACAAGTACAGCGATTACCGGTACAGATAATCCCGGTCGTATGCCGGGGAAACGAATTTACGATGGACGTTCTGCGGTTCTTTCCGTAGTTACTGTTCTTCCGCCCAACTCTCCAACTTGTGGAAATAATGTACAGTGGGATAGTGCCGGCACACTTAATACGGCAAGTAGTTATCATACCGGAGGAGCCAATACTTTGTACGGCGATGATTCAGTTCATTTTACGTCACAAACCATCAACGCCGGAGACCCGTCTTTCGATGTTGCAACAGAAACCGGTTCAAGCACTCCGTACAAAGATTATCGAGGTCCTTCCTTCTGGAGTGTCTGGGGGGCTTTGGGAACTCCGAAAGGCGGTGAATCTGTTACGGGACCGTAAAAAATTATGTTGTTCCGTTATTCCTATTCCATCAGAACCGCGTATAAAGTAAACGAATATTTAATTATCGTTTATTAATGTACGCGGTTCTGATAAAACTAAAATATTGTTCTAACAATCTATGAAAACGATGTCGAAAAATTTTATTTCTTTATTTGTTCTTAATGTTTTGCTGATTACCGTAACCGGATGTTCGACGGGCAAACCGGATTTTGCTGTTGAAATTGTTGAAGGTTTGGTAACATTGGACGGTTCACCTGTTGAAGGAGTTACGGTTGGTTTTTCGCCGGTTGATTCCAAAGCGGGAAAACCGGCAGTTGGACGTACCAATGTGCAAGGAAAATTCGTACTCACGACAACACAAGGCGGTGAATTTGGAAAAGGAACGATGATCGGAAAATACCTTGTTTCGTTGTCCAAAGAAACTCCCAGCCGTGAACCAACCGCTCAAGAACTTGCCAATGCCGACAAAACCGGTGTGATGCCGGATATTCCCATTATTTCGATTATTCCGAAAAAATACAACGCCCCTCAAACATCAGGTTTGACCGCCGAAGTCATCAAAGGAAAAAACAACTTTTCCTTCGACCTCCCATCAAAATAATCAATTCGCATAACTATCAACTACGTAAAATATTCGTAGCCGTTCACGAAGAATCAAAGTAAAAACAATGTTTAATGCCGAAACACAGAGGTGGGCGATCCCTTCGCTGAACGATCGCGCCGGTTGAGTCATCATTTTGCCGTCATTAATCTGATTCACTGTCGGCTATCGCCGACGCAACCTTTTAACAAAAGGTTGCCCACCTCTCTTTTCGCTTGCGTCCCCAACTACCCACTCTCAACTATCAACTCTCCACTATTATAGGAGATTTGTTGTTATTCCTTGTGGCGAGCAAAGACCTTACACGGATTTTGACGGCACCGAGTTGTGTACCTTCGTCGATTTTGAGCAATGTGTGAACTTTGTCCACTGATGCGAGAATTTCCGCAACCTGTTCCGCCGTAACCGCGTCAAGACCGCAACCGAATGAAGTGAGTTGAATCATTTGAAATTGCGGGTGATTGGCGACAAAAGTTGCCGCCCGATACAGACGGGCGTGATAACCCCATTGATCCACCACCAGAAGCGGGAAGAGCAAATTCCGTCCCAAATGCGCCACCGAATCACCGGACAACACCGCCGCTCCGCCCGAAACAATCAACTCTGGAATTCCATGATGAATCATCGGGTCAAGATGATACGGTCTGCCCGCCAACACTATTCCCGACTCACCGGATTCAACCAACGAAATAAACACCTCCTCACCCTTTTGCCGAATATCCGCCTTGTACGATTCCTGCTCGGCAATTCCACACGCAATCGCCTGCTGCAAATCGTTGTATTTAACGTCCAGATGTTTGAGCTCCGCAAAAAGAAGTTTTGCCAGTTTTTGATGATCTTCACTCGGAAGGAACGGAGAAAACAGTGTAACACCGTTCTCTTTGATGGCGTCGATATTCAGCCGAACCACTTCGGGATACGAACCAACCACCGGACAATTGTGTGTATAGACCGATTCTTTAAACTCACGCCGTTCCAACGGCAAGGCTGGATAAAAAATCCGCTTCACTCCCTTGTCGATCAGATTGACAATATGACCGTGAACCAGTTTTGCCGGAAAACACAGCGTTTGAGACGAAATACTGTCAATTCCTTTATTGTACAACCGTTGCGAAGACGGGTCGGAAAGTACCACACGGAAACCAAGTTTCTGAAACAAAGTAAACCAAAACGGATAATTCTCATACATGTTCAATACACGCGGAATCCCGATTTCCCCGAACTTCGCCTTGTCCGTACTAAGCGGTTCGTAATAATCGAAAAGCCGTTCGTATTGGTATTGGAACAGGTTTTCACGGTTCGACGCGGTTGGCTTTCCAATGCCGCGTTCACATTTGTTGCCGGAAATGAATGTCTTTTTGCCGGAAAACCGATGAATATTGATCAGACATTTATTGGAACAGCCCTGACAACGTTTTTGCGTGGAATGAATGGAAAAGCCGGCAATCATTGTCGGAGTGAGGAGCGAAGAACGATATTCATAGTTCTTGTTCGCGGCGCGGTCGCGGGCAATCAGTGCGGCTCCGTATGCTCCCATGACTTCCGAAATATCAGCACGGAAAACATTACGCCCAATCAATTGTTCAAACGCCCGCAACACCGCCGGATTGCGGAATGTTCCGCCCTGAACCATAATCCGGTCGCCAAGTTCGGAAACATCGGCAATCTTCAACACTTTATACAAAGCGTTCTTCGCAACAGAATACGAAATTCCCGCCGAAATATCAGCAACCGTAGCGTTCTCTTTTTGTGCCTGCTTGACTTTGGAGTTCATAAACACCGTGCAACGTGTTCCTAAATCAATCGGTTGCGCGGCAAACAATCCCTCTGTTGCAAAATCCGCCGCATTGTAACCGAGTGAGTGGGCGAATGTTTCAATAAAAGAACCGCAACCCGATGAACACGCCTCATTCAGAATAATTTTGTCGAGTTGACCGTTTTTGATATAAAGACATTTAATATCTTGTCCGCCAATATCGAGAATAAACGAAACATCGCGGACAAAATGACTTGCCGCACGGAAGTGAGCCAATGTTTCGACTTCGCCTTCATCAATACCGAGAGCCGCCCGCAACATCATTTCGCCGTAACCGGTAACACAGGAATTTTTGATGAAAGTTCCAGCCGGCAACATTTCGTACATTTCGGACACAATACCAAGAACTGCTTTAATTGGCTCCCCTTCGTTGGTTCCATACCATGTTTGCAGGATTCGGTTTTGATCGTCGATCAACACGGCTTTGGTGGTGGTGGAACCGGCGTCAATACCCAAAAAAAGATCACCGTAAGCGGTTGCCGGTTCGGTGCGTTCCGCTTTCAATCCGGCGTGCCGCAACGAAAATTCGTCAAAATCGTCCCGCGAAACAAACAACGGCGGCAACCGGTCTGTCTCTTTGCCGTATTCCTGTTGCGTCACGGAATGAATACGTTCACGAAGTTCGTTAGCGGTGATGATTTCGTTTTTTGCCGAAAGCAACGCCGCACCCAGTGCCACGAAATAGTGGGCGTTTTCGGGGTGAATTGTTTGTTCCGGTGTCAGGTGAAGTGTTTCGGAAAAACGTTTGCGAAGTTCCGGCAGAAAAAACAACGGACCGCCAAGAAATGCAACCTTTCCCCGAATCTTACGACCGCAGGCTAATCCGCCAATGGTTTGATCAACCACCGCTTGCAACACACTGGCGGCAATATCTTCTTTTCGTGCGCCTTCGTTCAACAGCATGGTTACATCCGACTTGGTAAAAACACCGCAACGTGCTGCAATCGGATAAATCGTCTGATGACCGGCTGCCAAATCATTAACACCCGGCGCATCGGTTTTAAGGGTTACGGCAATTTGATCGATGAATGCTCCAGTGCCGCCTGCACAAGTTTCATTCATACGTTGGTCGATACTTCCTTCAAAAAACGTAATTTTCGCGTCTTCCCCGCCGAGTTCGATAACCACATCGGTTTGCGGAATGAAGGTTGAGACCGATTCGACGCCGGCGATTACTTCCTGAACAAACGGAATCCCAAGTTTTTGCGAAAGACCAATACCGGCAGAACCGGTAATTGCAACAGTAAAAGGGTAATGTTCGCAATATTGCAAAGCTTCGGCAATCAGAGTGTGCAATGTCTGAAACACATCGGCGTAATGCCGTGAATACCACGACCCAAGAATTTGTTTCCGGTTGTCGTCGAAAACAACAACCTTAACCGTTGTTGAACCAATATCAAGTCCCAACCGCAAAACTGTTTCCGGTTGTTTTGTGTTATCAGATTTTGTTCTTGCCGGTTCTGCTGTGAAGTTAATCATATCATTAATCAGTAACGTCTGCTGCATATTAGCGAAAAGTTTTCTATACTTGCATTTTACCAATCCGTATTGTACAAGAACTTAGTATTTTAACCCAATACCTCTGCTCTTTCAATCGAAATCTGAAAATTTCCTGATTCTACCGATAGTGTCAAGACATTGAAATGTTCGTTTTAAACGCGAAACACACGAAAATTCACAAAAAGAGGTGGGCAATTCATCAAAAGTTGTCGGCGAAAATGGGTGGGCAATCCGCCCGCTGGGCGGTTGCGCCGGTTGAGTTTGCATTGACTCCAACATGGAAAGCAACACCATTTACCGTTGTTTATCTGATTCACTGTCGGCGAGTACGCCGACGCAACCTTTTAGCAAAAGGTTGCCCACCTTATGTTTACCTACCTGATGATTGCCTACTTTTAACGAGAATTTCGCTGAAATATTACCTATTATTTTATTATTCCGGTGGGAAATTCCTATAATACGGTGGAATCTGAAAGATTTTTTTATCGCAATACGACGGATTTCCAAAGGAAATCGTAAAGCGGTTTTAGTAATACAAAATGTTCCATCAACAGATTAACCAGTTTTGACGACAAAAGTGTTTTATCCGGTTCACGGTGGGCAAGAACGGCAATGGATTTGCTCTGATACCATGTGTCAATTGTTATAGAATATTTTTCGGGATATTGAAACGGTACACGACGTTTGTATTGATCTGTTTCAAGTTTCAGTGTTCTGCTTTTGCGAACCGGTTCAATAATTCGGAGAAAAAATTCGGGATTGTCGTCAATCATTGCACGGAACCGCCGCATGGTTGCCGCAGAGGCGGAATACATTCCCATTCCGTACATATATTGTTTTTCTTCAAGTTGAAAGAAATACGTCGGCGTTTCCGTCCAGTATTCAACTTCCCGCTTAAACGCAAACCAAAGACGCGGACGATACGGCGTTTTATCGTTTGAAAACCGTGTGTCACGGTAAATGCGGGAAACTGTACGGTTCGGCGCCGTAATCACCAACGGGTCAAGTTCCGAAATCATCGGC
>JAISBG010000399.1 GCA_031266315.1 Planctomycetaceae bacterium
AACCTCATTACCTCATTAAAAATGATCAATGAGGTAAAATAATGAGGTAATGAGGTTGGTCTTGGGAAATCCATTTTGCTACTGAGGTTGTTTAGTAAGAAAAATTAGGTTGAAAATGAGGTTGCCATTAGATTGTTTTTACGTAATAGTAAAAATCTAGTGAATCGTCAAAAAATACCAATTTTATAACTCACGCAGTATAGTAAGAAGCATTTTTCGTCAAATGCCAACGAATCCAAAAATTGTACTGGTTTTGTATATTACATACAAGAAATTTTGTTTTAACAAGTTTATATAGACTCTAATTCTTTTAAAACTCTCGCAATTGCCTGATCTGTAAAGACAAAACCGATTGGTGTTTTTTTTAGTTCATTTTTTGCAAGCCGATTCATCCACCAATCGTGAACAAAATTCACACAGTATCCACCCGTACAAAAACCGTAATGTTCCTCTTCTGAATCATCATAAAGTGAGATCATAAAAGCAAAGTAAGGTTTGTTGTACGATGAATCGGGAGAACCTTTTTTATAATTCTCCAGTGATGATACTGTTTCAATTTGACAAAACAGCCAAAATAAATAGTCCACCATTAACAACGAAAGTTCATCATCATGAATTACAAAAAAACCTTTTTGCTCTACGATTTTAGTTGCCAGTCGTCGCAGTTTTTGTTCGGCATCCGGCAATTGTTGATGTATTTTTTGAAACGCTCTTAATAACACGGGAGAAAAACTTCCATTTTGAACGTTGTTTAGTTCTTCTGCTTTTTTTTCGCCTATTGGACGAGCATAAACATTTTTGTTGACCAATCCGTGAATAAACGATTCAAAATTGTCGGCTAAATGTGTAATTGTCGGTTCACTATTTTCTACGTCAACATGAACAACAGTAGGCTCTCCGTTTTTTCCGCACTGCCGATAGTCCAACATAACCATATCATGCCCAGCCGTCGGAGTATCACAAATAACAATCCCAATATCAGGATAACCCCATTCTTCCATCATAAAACGACTTCCCAATTCGCCCAACAAAGACCATTTACAATCATTGATTCCATATATTCCAGAAATTGCAATATGATCTTTTGCCCAACAAGTTGGTTTTTGTGTTGGAAACCTATCGTTTTTCGGCATACCGCCGTTTTTATTTTTCAGAAGTTCAATATAAAACTGCGGTAACTTGTATCCAAGTATTTTCTCCGCTTCATAAATTGATTCTTCTGTTATCGCTTGACCGGTATATTGCTGGGAATAATCATTTTCATCCCAAAATTCCTGAAAAAATTTATCGGTTTGTTTATTCATGTTTTATTATTTACTGTTATTATTTACCGTTCAGATATTCCATTCCGTACCTCCGGGTCGGTCTTCCAGTGTTACACCAAATGCTGCAAGGTCGTTACGGATTTTATCGGCTGTTGCAAAGTCCTTGTTTTTGCGGGCAGTATCACGGAGTTCGAGGAGCAACCCTATTAACTTGCCTGTCAGTTCATTGGAAACAGCGGTTGCTTTTTCTTTCGGCGGTTCAGAGAATAAACCCAATGTTAAACCGAGTTCACGTAATACCGTTGCGCCATGAATAAGTGGTGTCTGAAGATCAATATTGCCGGTTTTCGTTTCAAGTTTATGATCGTCAATGTATTTGTTCAGCACACGCAGCAAATCAAACAACACCCCAACAGCACCACCCGTGTTAAAATCATCGTCCATCCATTCCAGAAATTTTGTACGATATTCGGTTGTTTCAGGAATTGCCGACGTTACACTGTTTATCGCGCGGTCGCCTTCCGTCCGGTTGATTGCCGTCGCAAGACGATAAAAATTTTGTCCGGTAATTTTTTCAAACCGTTTCACAAACCGGTAAAACGTTTCAAGACCTTTTCCAACTTCTTCAATTCGTTCAAAACTAAAATCAATCGGACGGCGATAATGGGACGATAATAAAAAGAATCGAATCGTTTCCGGTTCAAATTGTTTCAACATGTCGCGAAATGCGTTTGCACCTTTTGATTTACTGATTTTATCCGTTTCCTGTGATTCGATATTTCCTTCTTCGGCTGTTCGTGTTTTGCGACCGCCGACTTTACCGATTTCGCTGGACGCCTGCATCAAACCGTTGTGCATCCAATAATGACACATTGGTTTACCGTGCCGTGCTTCACTTTGCGCGATTTCGTTTTCGTGATGCGGAAAAACCAAATCAAGACCGCCGCCGTGAATATCAAACGTTTCACCTAATAATTCCCGGCTCATCACGGAACATTCAATATGCCAACCGGGACGCCCTTTGCTCCACGGTGAATCCCACGAAGGTTCGCCGGTTTTGGCAGATTTCCATAACGCAAAATCAAACGGCGTTTGTTTGCGTTCTGCCATGCCGCCGCCCTCGCCGGTCATCTGTTCCAGCGAACGATGCGATAATTTCCCGTATTCCGAAAACTTACCGACATTGAAATACACATCGCCTTCCGATTCGTAAGCAATACCTTTATCAATTAAATCCTGCGTAAATTTAATAACGTTATCGATATGTTCCGAAACTTTCGGAAAATAATTGACGGAATCTTTAACATTCATCGTGTCAAGATTACGCAAATAATCAGCGGTCATTTCTTCCGCAACAGCAGCCATCGGAATGTTACGAGCGTTGGCTTCGGCAATTAATTTGTCATCTACATCGGTAATATTGATAACAAATTTCACTTTATAACCGTTGTACGATAAATACCGTTTAATTGTATCAAAAATCACAGGACCGACCATGTGTCCGATATGCGACGGCTTATAAACCGTCGGTCCGCAAAGATAAATCCCAACCTCACCGGGATTGACTGTTTTAAATTCTTCCTTCGACTTCGATAATGTATTATAAACGCGAATCATTGTTGTAATAAAAATAAATGTAAAAAATTTGTAATATTTTAATTAATATAATTAATATAATTAATATAATAATAATAATAATAAATCATGTTACGCACGAGATAGAAAGTTTGGGTCGTGGTTTTGTCGAAAAGGTTATCAACCTCGCAGAGGTATGGTGTGCATAACATGAGTTATTCCGTGGAATTTTGGAGACCAATAATGATGTTAAAAATCAGGAGGTCTAAACGGTAATTTTTATATTTGGCTTTTTGCCAATTGTTC
>JAISBG010000418.1 GCA_031266315.1 Planctomycetaceae bacterium
ATGCGTCAACATTGAGAGCGGATTGGTTTGGTCAACAACCTGCGAAAGTTCACCGCGACCAAAAAAGTATTCGATTGCTGCTGAAATACTTTTCTGATTGATCACCTGACGCGGAGTAATTTCTTCAGTTCCGCGTGAAGCGAGACGTTCCTGAACTGTTCGGCGAAGTTTGAGAAACCCTTTTCGTAACTCTTCGCTTGCCAGTTCGTCAATTGTCCGAAGCCGCCGGTTTCCGAGATGATCAATATCGTCAACTTCAACAGCACGATCACCGCCCCAAAGACGGTTCAAGTATCGAACCGCTTCGATAATATCCTCCGGTTTGAGCGTCATTTCCTCCAACGGAATGTCAATACCGAGTTTCCGGTTAATACGAAAACGCCCGACTCGACCAAGCCGATAACGGTTGGTATCGAAAAATTTGTCGTAAAACAATTCCCGTGCTTTGTCCATTTGCGGCGGATTTCCGGGGCGAAGCCGCATGTAAATTTTGGCTAACGCTTCTTCGTGGGAACTGGTTTTATCTTCGGCAAGCGAATTGAGCAACAATTTATTCCTTTGCTCTTCAATCACTTCGATTTTTTTGACTCCCGAACCGAGAATTTCCAACGCTTTATTGTCGGTGATGGCTTCTCCGGTTTCGACAATAATCTGACCTGCTCTTTCCGAACCTTGCGGATAAACAATATCGCTCACCGCCACTTTCCCGCGAAACGGTGCGGTGTACACGCTTATATCAACCACCGGTTCTTTAGAGGTTTCTTCTGTTACGGTTTGCTCTTCGGCAATTTCAGAATTTTCCGCAACAACTTCATTTTTGACAGCCTTTGTTTTCTTCGATTTGGACGGTTTGGATTGGGCGGCAACTTTGGAAGGTTTAGGAATCCCGATCTTTTTCGTTTCGATTTTAATTGTTTCCGTTTGATAAAAAGCCTTCATCAATTGCGAATTAGTTCCGTATTTGTCGGACATTGCGCGGAGAAACATCATAATCGGAAGTTTACTGCTCTGGTCAATTTTAGCGGAAATCGTTTCTTTCCGCGTCATGTTCAATTCAATCCAACTTCCGCGTTCAGGAATAACACGGCAACTAAATGTCCGGCGGTCGGCATCCATTTCGGAAACAAAATCAATACCGGGACTGCGGTGAAGTTGGCTGACGACAACACGTTCCGCGCCGTTGATGATAAACTCACCGCCGCCAAGCATGATGGGAATATCGCCAAGATAAACATCTTCTTCGTGGGTACTGCTTTCTTTAACGAGTCGCAAACGGACTTTAAACGGTTTGCCGTAAGTCAAACGCAATTGCCGACATTCATCGGGTTCGTAGCGCGGTTTTTCGAGTTCGTAGTAACGGTATTCCAAACGAATGGATTTGTCAAACGTTTCGATGGGAAAAATCTCACGTAAAACAGCTTCAAGTCCGACATTTTCCCGTTTAAGCGGAGGAACATCTTCCTGAAGAAATCGCCGGTAACTCTGCGTCTGAAGGATCGTCAGATCGGGAATTTCATAAGTCGATGTTTGCGCACCGAATTTGTGGACGTTGCTGAAATGGATACGGCGTTGTAAAGGTGTTGCCATGATATTAGTATTAGTTTATGGTCAAAAAAAGTTATCGAAAAACTTAAAGGAAATTGACGAAATTAGTGAAACATCAACAAACAATAATGTACGAATTTAAGTTATACTGCGTGAATTATAAAATTGGTACTTTTGTGACTATTCAGCGGAGTAGCCCGATAGGGCTTAATTTTCATAACCGCAGGTCTTTGACCTGCGGTGTAACACCAAACAGCCTACTGCCTGAAAGGCAGGATTTTAATCAGTCACCGCTATTATTTAAAATCCTGCCCTTCGGGCAGAAGATTTAGCAGTTCCTACCGCAGGTCAAAGACCTGCGGTTATCGAAATAAAGCCCTATCGGGCTATTCGATTTTGGGGATCAATCCAAAAAATAGTTGCTCGAAAAATACCAAATATAAACACTAACGGAGTATAAACTTGAATCGGACAAATATTCTTCTGTTATTTTTTCTACTTCGGAATCATCGTGCTTTGTTACATAACGCAACATCTAAACTCAGGATTAAAACATAATATCGAATTGTTTCATTCATTGGATTGATTGGTAAAACCGGACGGAAGACCACGAACTTCCATAAAGAAAAAAGTCAGGAAAGGACAATAGACCAGATTACTTTTACAAGGGAGGGGCATTGCTTTGCCTTTCATCTGCGTAATCTTTTCAAGGAAGTAAAAGAAAAAATTTCAGAAAACCGGATAATTATTATAATACATCAAGTTTTCCTAAAAAGGGGGACTACGCAAAAAAGATACCAAATCGGGGAAAAATAATAACGATAAAAAATTAATACAATAACAAGTAACCAATGAGTTGCGTTATCATTTTACTCAAATCATTAGTTACTTGTCATTTATTGCCGGTCACTATTTTATTTAATACTGACTTTGGCACCATTTTCTTCGAGTTCTTTTTTCAGTTTTTCGGCTTCTTCTTTGGAGACACCGGACTTAATTTTGGTTGGAGCACTTTCAACCAAAGCCTTTGAATCTGCCAAACCTCCGCCGGTTGCGTTTTTGACGACTTTAATAATGGGAACTTTTTTGTCTGCCGCAAAACTTTCAAGCACGACATCAAATTCGGTTTTCTCTTCCGGTTTTTCGGCACCGCCGCCTTCGCCGCCTCCAGCCGGAGCAGCCATAACAACCGCGCCGCCGGCAGCCGGTTCAATACCGTGAACGTCTTTCAAATAATCGCTCAGTTCTTTGGCATCTTTTAAGGTCAGAGCAACAATTTTGTCACCCAGTTCTTTAATTGCCACTGAAAATTCTCGTGTTTCACTCATGGAAATACTTCCTTTCTCGTTTGTTGCGTTTGGAAAAACGCATTAAAAATGATGGTTAATCTTGTAACAACTCAATCTTCAACAAATTACCAAGTCTCACACAAACCTGATATCGCAACGATTTGCAAAGAGTTAAATTTATTACAAGCGATATTTTATTTCAAAACGCATGGTTTCCCATTACGTTTTTCAATGTCTGTAATTCTTTCTTACTTTGGTTTTCGATTATTCCGTCTCTTTGGGTTCTGTGTCATTGCCGTCTTTTTCAGCATCATTATCTTCTTCGGCAAGTTTAACAATCTGGCTTGCCAAAGCACCGCCGATAGCAATAAACTGACCTGAAAGTTTGGCACCGATACCAACAATCTGACCGAGCAACAATGAAATTTGTTCTTCACGGGTGGGCCATTTGCTTACTTCGACAGCCTGTTCCGCTCCCAACGCTTCACCGTCCAGAACGGCTCCTTTAATTTCAAAACCTTGCAGACTTTTGTCTTTTGTCAGTTTCTCCAGTTCTTTGCCTAACGAAACAATATCCGAAGAACCCAAACAAAGAGCATACGACCCCGCCATGAATTGAAATGCGGCGGCAAGCGGACTTGCTTCGGTTCGTGTCCGTGCGATGATCTT
>JAISBG010000506.1 GCA_031266315.1 Planctomycetaceae bacterium
GATTCGTGTAACGAACACGATCACCGATTCGGACGTTGTAACAGCTGCGGATGCCATATCGGATTGGAAACCGCTCCAATAATAAATAAAATCGCCATGAAAACCGAATCATGCCCAAAAGGAAAATGGTAACCGTAAAAATATATATTTTGAATACAACCTACAAAAATATGTTTATGTTTTTAACACAAATTATCACTACAATAACAAAATGTTTCATTTATACGATTCCCTGCACGCTAAACAATTTTTACAAAAGATTTGTCCGGAAATTGTATTTCCGTTGCCTAATTCCGTGATGGCAGGTGCGCCGGATTTTCTTGCTTTTATTTGTAACTATGTATTGAAATACGCCCCTTCCATAATCCTTGAAGCCGGAAGCGGTTTTTCAACCGTTTACATTGCCGCCTGCATGAAAACTCTTGGTACCGGTACATTGATTTCCTTAGAACATGAAGAACAATTTACTACCGTAACGAAAAAATTACTCAAACAACTTCAATTAGAGTCCTTTGTATCACTTCATGTGGCACCGTTACGTTTATTTTCCATTAGAAATAAAAAGTGGTTTTGGTACGATTTTGAATCGTCCCTGAATCATATTACTCAAATTGACTTAATGATTGTTGATGGTCCGCCGCAAAAAAAACAGCCGATGTGCCGTTATCCGGCAATGCCTTTGATTCGGAACAAGTTCGTCAAAGGATCAAGATTGATTCTTGATGATGTTCGGCGAAGTGATGAACAAAAAATCATCCAACGATGGAAAAAAGAATTTGATATTGCTCTTGAAATTTTTGAACATGAGCGCGGAACATGTCTTATTACTGTTTCCTAACATAAATATTTTTTAATACAATTATATTCAAGCAGAGATTCCAACATGGAGAATATTAGTTTTATTACCGGCGGAGCCGGATTTATCGGAAGCAATTTTATTCTTCGCTGGTTAAAAAACGAAACGGGTAAGATTGTGAATATTGATAAAATGACCTATGCCGGCAATCCGTATTTTCTGACCGAGATGGAAAAAGAATCACGGCATATTCATGAAAAGGTGGACATCGCCGATCGAGATCGGCTTCTACCGTTGTTTCGGGATTATCGTCCGAAAACTGTTATCCATTTTGCCGGAGAATCTCATGTTGATCGTTCCATTACCGATCCATCCCCATTTTTGCATACAAATATTATCGGAACATTTACATTATTAGAAGCGGTACGTCATTATTTTTTTCAATTGTTATCCCATGAAGACCAACAAGATTTTCGGTTTCTCCACATTTCCACCGATGAGGTGTTCGGTTCCTTGAACCTGCAACATAACGAAAAATTTACGGAGACAAGTTGTTACGAACCAAGTACTCCTTACGCTGCCAGTAAAGCGTCCGGCGACCACCTTGTTCGGGCTTGGCAGAAAACGTACCGTCTTCCAACCATTTCCGTTCATTGTTCCAATAATTACGGACAACGTCAATCACCGGAGAAATTGATACCGAAAACTATTATTAATATTTTAAACGGTAATCCAATGACGGTGTACGGAGACGGGTTGCATCGGCGAAACTGGCTCTATGTCGATGATTGTTGTGACGCAATTTATCAGGTTTGGAAACAGGGACGTATCGGAGAACGTTATAATATCGGCGGTTTTACAGAAAAAAATGTATTGAGTGTTATCGAAACGATTTATAATTTCATGAAAGAAACCGGTATAAGAGTTGTGTTACCGATTTGGGATTTTATCCGCTTGACTTCTGATCGACCCGGAAATGATCGGTGTTATGCACTCAATTCGGAAAAAATTAAAACAGAACTTGGCTGGGAACCCGTAACGGATTTTGACACGGGAATCAAACGAACCATTGACTGGTATCAGGAACATCGGGATTGGTTGAACGAGGCAGCCGATCGAAATCAGAACGTTTTCTGAAAAGAATAGTACCTTGTATTACATCATCAATATTTGATTCAAAAAAATATGACAAACAAAAAATATCAGCCTAAAATTACAGGTATTACCATTGAACCGTTGTCGTTCCACTATGATAAACGCGGTTGGCTTGTGGAATTATTTCGGCAAGATGAACTCGAAAAGATACATTATCCGGTCATGGCATACCTTAGTGAAACGTTACCTGGAATCGGACGGGGCCCCCACGAACATCAATATCAAACCGATGTGTTTCTTTTCATAGGACCGGGTGATTTGAAACTTTGTCTCTGGGATAACCGCCCCGATTCCAATACTTATCGCAACAATATTGTCCTGACCGTTGGAGAATCGAACCCTTGCCGTATTATTGTTCCGCCCGGTGTGGTTCATGGTTATCGTAATATCAGTAATAAAAAGGCAATTGTGTTCAACGCTCCGAATCAATTGTTTGCCGGAAAAGGACGAGGTGAATCCATTGATGAAATCCGATATGAAGACAAAACGGATTCGCCTTATCAATTTGACTAACCGGTTATTTTTGTGCATGAAAATATTATCGTCCGTAAAAACCGGTTTGATTTGTTTTGGGAAATGACATAAAGATGCATTATTTATCCGTTACAGCAATTTTTCGAAATGAAAACCAGTGGTTGGAAGAGTGGATTCGATATCATCGTCATTTGGGGGCGGAACATTTTTACTTGTACAATAATGATGTTGATAGAACCGAATCAGACTGGATTTTGCAGCCGTATGTTGAAGCCGGACTAGTTGAGAATATTTCCTATCCGGGCGAATCCATGCAAATGTCCGCTTATCGTGATGCCGTCAGCCGCGCTATCAGTAACACAAATTGGTTGGCTTTTATTGATCTGGATGAGTTTGTTTTGCCAAGATATTGTGATGATATTCGAACCTTGATGCAGGATTATGAATCATTCGGAGGAATGGGAATTTATTGGAACGTTTTCGGTTCAAGCGGTTATATTCAATCGCCGCCGAACCAAATCAATCATTTTTTGTACCGCGCTAACGAACATTTTACCAATAATCGTTTTTTTAAGTGTATTGTTCGACCCGAACAAATCCTTATTAATCAAATCAAACACAATCCGCATTATTTCCAATTGAAAAAAGGAGTCCTTGTCAACGAACAGCAAGAAAAACTTTCGGAGAAAGAATATTTAGGTAACAAAATTAGGATTATTCATTATGCCGTTCGTTCCTATGACTATTTTTTTCGTATTAAAAGAACACGCGGTCTTGCAACACCCTCTTCACCACGCGATCAACAATATTGGAATTGGTACAACCGCAATGAAGTATTCGATAACGAAATTTCACGACGATTTGGAAATATCGTTCAACAATAATTTATTCAAATAAAAATATAATATTAGTTCAAAAACAATGTCCGATTCAACCGGTTACACACATCAACACGTTCGAACTGCTCAGGAAATCATGGCGGAACTCAATGGATTTTCTTCGAGGGATTCTGTTTCGTATCGGAAACAACTCGAAGAACTGCTGGGAAGTGTCGGCGATAACGTTAAAATCAATTTTCCGTTTTATTGTTGTATCGGTAAGTTAATTTTTATTGATGATTTTACGCTCATTAATTCGCATTGTCATTTTATGGACGGCGGCAAAATCTTTATTGGTCGTCATACGATGATTGGTCCCGGAGTCCAGATTTATACGACGCACCACCCAAGAATCGAAACGAAAGACGAATCGGAAATTCATTACGGAATGGAATATCGTCCTGTCAAAATCGGAAACGGCTGTTGGGTCGGCGGCTGTGCTATTTTATTACCCGGAGTGGAAATCGGAGACGGAACCACGATTGGAGCCGGAAGTGTTGTTACAAAATCAATTCCGGCACGATATGTCGCTGCAGGAAATCCCTGCCGGTTAATCAATCCGGTAAATTAATTGGATTGATCTGCAGTATTCACCAATAGATTACTTAAAGTTCAGAATAAAATAATATGTATTATTTATCCGTTACAGCAATATTTCGTGATGAAAATCACTGGTTGGAAGAATGGATCCGGTACCACCATTATTTGGGAGTAGAACATTTTTACTTGTATAATAACGATGTGGATAGAACGGATGCAGACAGGATTTTGCAACCCTATATTGATTCCGGATTGGTTGACAATATTCCTTACCCCGGACAATTCCGGCAATTATCCGCTTATCAGGATGTGTTGAAATATCAAGCACACGGTTCTTATTGGATGGGATTTCTTGATCTGGACGAATTTATTGTTCCTAAAAATTTCGATTCCATTCCGAAATTTTTAGAACAATATGAAACGGAAAAAGGGATCGCCGTTCATTGGAATATTTTTGGTTCGGGCGGTTTAATTGAAACTCCGCCGAACCAGATTGAATATTTTTTATGGCGAGCCGTAGAAAATCATTCCGCGAACTGCCATGTCAAAAGTATTGTTCAACCGAAATATGTTCAACATGAACCCATGTACAATCCCCACCTTTTTAACCTGACGGAAGGAAAAACTATTGATGAAAACGGAAATGAAGTTACCGATGCTATTTGTAATTATGCCGGAAACCAAATCCGAATTGCTCACTATGCGGTACGTTCCTATCAATATTTTGTAACAATAAAATCCAAACGGGGAAGTCCGATCGCACTAACCGCTCCCAAAAATACGGAATATTGGAACTACTTCAATCGCAACGAAGTTTTCGATAACGAAATTGCCGAAAGATTTGGACATATTGTACAAAAATAACAAACTTATTGCTACGATACAATTATAAAAAACATGATGAATCAATACGATATTTTATTAACCGGTTCCGCCGTACAATATTGTCCCGCCATTCCCAAAACAGGACTTTGGGACACACGGGAACGATTGACCGATTACCTTTGCGCTATCCGGCTGTGGCTGGAAGATCCGAATGTACGTTCGGTTATTTATTGCGATGCCGGAGGTTATCAATTACCGGAAGAGATTATTTCCAATGACCGTTTTGAATCTTTGAACATTAATTTGATTGATCTTTGTGTTCAAAAAGGACGGGGAGCTGCCGAATGTGAAAGTATTCGGTATGCAATGGAAAAAAGCCGCTTTCTCGGCAACAGATTTTTCAAATGTACCGGCAGAATTTATGTTACTAATTTTAATGAGATTGTCCGTGCAACACAACCGGAAGGACAATTTTTGTACCTGAATAAATCGGACAAACTGCAAGGAGCGGACACTCGGTTCTATGGAATTGATAAAACCTATTATTTGGAATCGGTATTGCCGCTTATTGAAAAAATGCACGATTATTCAAATGAAATTGTCGAAAAAGTTTTTTATCATCATATTCACCAATATTGTTTCTTCCCGATCGCTCATATCATGGGACGAAGTGCCTACTTCGGACATCACTACGAAACCTATTATCCCGAATCACTCCTCAACAAAACCAGACGGCTTTTAGAAAAAATGGAAATTCCAAAATCCTATTAAATTCACATCTTCTCTCACAAAAAACTTAACATGATATTGGGAGATATATAAA
>JAISBG010000641.1 GCA_031266315.1 Planctomycetaceae bacterium
GCCTATATTGAATTCGATTTCTCCGTTGCGTATGGAGATGTTTGAACTTTACAAAGTCAAGCCGTTTCGTCCGATATTATTGATTTCCGAATCCGTTCACGGCGCGTGCCGGACGGCGGCGGAAACTTATGAGGCGGCGTGTTTGATGTTGGAGGCGGCGAAGCGGGCGTGTATTCCGAATGATGATTTGATTTTTGATCCCGGAATTGCGCCGATTGGTTCGGACAGTGAAGGTAATTTGATTCGCTTATTGGCGGCATTGAAGATGATAAAAGAAGACAGCAAGTTTGACGGATTTCATGCGTCGGTCGGCTTGAGCAATTTCACGGTTATGTTGCCGCCGAAGCGTAAAGTTGACGGCACGCCGGTAAAAAGTCCGCTCGAAAGCGCGTTTCTGACAAGAGCAATGCCGCTAGGTTTGGATCACGTCGTAGGGTCGGTAAAACGAAACTACACAATTCTACAAGATGACAACCCTGCTCTGGTTTGCCTCGACGAATGCCTAAAAACTACAGGCTTCGACTCCATTATCCGAGTAAGAAAATTTTACAAATAACCAGTGAAAGAAAGAGAAGAGGAGAATGCGAAAAACGCGAAAATCGGAGTTTCGCGATCTTTCGCGTTCCTTTTTCGCGTGTTTCGCGTTCTCATATTCTTACTATGAATTGACAACAATTGTGAGAACGGTTACAGTTAGGCGATCTTGAAAATGTCCGAAAAACTTTTTGGGCGTTATTACGTGTTTTGAATGTGTGTTGGAATTTAACCATTGAAGGAGAAAATTGAACCATGTGTATTTTCAGAAAACATTTTGTTGCAACGTCAATTATTTTGACAATTCAGATGTTCTTGGCAATCGTGATTTTGTCCGGTTACGCAATCGGTCAATCAGTTTCGGAAACGCAATCCGAATGCTCGATCACATTGAAATTTCTTGCGCCGGAGGATAAACCGATTCCTCACGCAACAGCAGAAATCAGAACTGATCTAAAACAAAACGCGAAAGGTTGGAATGACCGCGTTTTCAAAGTTAAAGCCGATGAAAACGGTATCGCTGTTGTCCCATATAAAAAAGAAGGAATGAAGAAGTATTTTATCATCAGTGTCAAAACAGCAGGATTTACACCATTCTACGCCGATTGGCAAGAACTCGATCAAGACCCGATTCCGACTGAATACACGTTTCGGCTGGACAAGGCGATGAGTATCGGCGGAGTTGTTTTCGATGATTCCGGCAAGCCGCTTGCCGGAGTTAATGTTGGTTTTTCATTTCCATGGGGAATACGGCAACGAATTGTACGAGACTTTTACTGGTACTCAGAAGAGTTGACAACAGACGAAAACGGACGTTGGAAATACGAACTAATCCCCGAAGAGTGCTTGGGCTTGGAAAACACGTTTACATTCAAACATCGCAATTTCAAAACGCTCCACAAACAGATGTCGATTGCTAAATTCAAATCGAATGAAAAGGGTGAATTTGCAACGAGTGCCACGATGCAAAAAGGAATTACTGTTGTCGGCAATGTTATCGACGCGGAAGGAAAACCAGTCGCCGACGCAGTTGTCTATGGTTCAAACGGAACGCAGAGTTATCAGCCGGAAAAAACGAAGACTGACGAAAAGGGACGTTTTGAGTTTAAGAATTGGAACGAAGCGAAAGAACAATATATTACTGTTCGCGCAAAAGGATTCGCCCCCGAAATGAAAGACGACATCTGGATTCGTCCAAACATGGAACCAATCAAGTTTACGTTGAAAGCAGGAAAAACGATTCGGGCGAAAGTTATTGATGCCGAAGGAAAGCCGGTGCCGAATGTCTGGTTTGCTCTGGAAAAATGGAGAACGCAACGGTTTGTAACTGACGAGATGATGGGCGGACGCAAAACAACAAACGCGGAAGGAATATTTGTCTGGGAAAATGCTCCCGAAGATAAAATCGTATTCGATCTTCTTCCTAATGACAAAAAATATCGGACGCTTCGAAGTCAATCAATTGTTGCGCAAGATTCAGAATACTTGTTTACCGTTCAGCCGGTACTCAAAATTTCCGGCAAAGTGTTTGATGCTCAAACGGGTGAGAAAATACCGGAATTCAAAATGTTGAAAGGTTCCAATTACAACAATTACAATGGACATCTTCATTGGGACATGCAAAATATGAAACTTAAACGCGATGGTCTGTTCGATGTTTCTTACGACGATGAATTGCATTCGCTTTTTATTAAAATCGAAGCGAATGGATACACGCCAAAAATGTCTCGTGAAATCGATTTGAGCGAGACAAATGTTGATTTGGATTTCGCAATGGAAAAATCGACCGGCGAAGAGCAAACCGGAATTAGCGGTATCGTCAATAGTCCAGACGGCAAACCGATTCGCAATGCGGCGGTTGCTATTGTGACGAAAAATCAAAGACCGTCTATCATAAACGGTATATTTTGGAACGATGTTTCATCAAAAACCGATGACAATGGACGTTTTACGATTCCACCGGTCACGCGGGAAGAAATGGTTGAAGATGCCGACAACGATTTCAAATTGATCGTGATACATTCGTCGGGATTTGCACAAATTACAAAAGACGATTTCCAAAAAGCGAACAAGACTATCAAACTTGAAAAATGGGCAAGAGTCGAAGGAACTATTCAAATCGGTTCGGAAGTGGGGAAAGAAAAAAAATTGACTCTGGAACTGATAGAAGAAAACCAAGGCAGGAACAAACCTCAAGCAAACTTTGATTACAATGTAACAAGCGATCTTCAAGGAAAGTTTGTTTTTGAAAATGTTCCCGCCGGTAAAATTAAAGTTGCCCGAATGATCAATTTTGCGATTCGTTCTGGCGGAGGCGGAAGCGTAGGTTGCTATTCTCATGGTCAAAATGCAGAAGCGAAATCCGGCGAAACTGTAACGTTAAAACTCGGAGGTACCGGTTGTCCGGTCATCGGAAAACTTACAATTCCAGATGATTTTGAGGGAACGCCAAACTGGAATTTCTGTCATGTTACAGTAAGACCGAATATTGATCCGCAACCAAAATATCCCAAAGAGTTGCAAGAACTTCATAAAATGATTCCTGCCGAGATACTAAACGAAGACGATAATGACAAACGACAAACACTACTCGAAGAGTGGAAGAAAACCGATGCCGGAAAAAAATATGAGAATATCAGGTTGCCGCATGAAAAGGCGTATGAAAAAGCGAATAAAGATTGGAGAATTCGCGACGATGAATCTTGGGGCAAACAAATTGCTTGTGCGGTTGACGAAAACGGTAATTTTAGATTGGACGATGTTCCCGCCGGAAACTGGGAAATTACCATCGAACTCACCACTCCGCCGCCGGAAAATCAATGCGGCTACGGTGAACGTGTCGGGTATCTCAAAAAAGTAATCACGGTTCCTGATATACCGGAAGGAAAAATACAAACCGATAAACCATTTGATCTCGGAATATTGATGTTGGAAAAAGTAAAACCGCTTATTCAGTTGATTACTGTTGGAACGGAAGCACCCGATTTTGAACTCAAACGGCTTGTCCCGACAAAAAAAGGAAAAGATGAACCAAAAGAGAAACCAAAAGAAGAAATAATTAAACTCTCCAATCTTCGCGGTAAAACAATCATCATTAATTTCTGGGCAACTTGGTGCGGACCTTGTCTGGAAAAAATGCCGGAACTCGTCCAACTTTA
>JAISBG010000645.1 GCA_031266315.1 Planctomycetaceae bacterium
ATTCGGCAGTAGTCATAGTTCGATATGTAATTTTTTATTTGGCGATGGTTCCGTTAGAAGTGTTTCAGTAACAACATCGCCGGAAAATATTCTCATTCCGCTTGCTATTGTTAATGACGGTGCCGCTGCCAGTCTGCCATAAAGACTCAAAGAAATCGTTCAATAAATAATTGTTTCACATTTTTTGGGGTTGAATTTTGGAAACAATGATCATTAGAGTAAAATAAGAATATTGGGTAATTATATTGTGTGAGTCATAGAATTGGTATTTTTTTAAGTATCCGCCGGATTGTTTGTGTTGCGAAAATACGGTCTGGCGGTAACTTCATTTTCAACCTAATTTCTCAGATTAAACAACTTGGCAAAAAAACTCAATAACCTATTGATTCCTACCCAAACCAACCTCATTACCTCATTGATAATTTTTAATGAGGTAATGAGGTTAATATATTTTTGCCATTTTTGCTACTGAGGTTGTTTTTGTTAGGAAAATTAGGTTGAAAAGGAGGTTGCGAAAACTTAATTTCGATCTTTCAAAAAATATCGAACATATCCTTAACGCAGTATAATAACTCATGCTACGCACGAGATGGAAAGTCATGGTTTTGTCGAAAGATTATCAACCGCTTGCAGAACTTTGTTTGCGTGGGTATTCCGAGTTTGTGATTGCGTCTCGTTAGGGACGACATGTTGGTAGAAAACTGTTTGGCATTGCACTATCCGTGAATTGTTTCGATTATTTTTCAATAAAAATCAATGTTTGAGATGGGGCAAGTGTTAATGGAATGGAGTTGGTTTCCTGAATTTCTTCTATCTTGGCAGTAGTCGGATCAAGTTGTAATCGGGTATGAATTTTTGGGCTTTTGAGTATTCCTTGATACGGTTCATTTCCGGCATTGAGGACAACGTAAATAGTATGCCCCTCCCGTTCAAACTGTCCAAACGAAATCCAATCGTTTTCCGGAACAATTTTTTCCAATTCCGAGTCAAGAATTTTTTCGATATATTGTTCAATATTTTTCGGAGTCAACGGAGTTTCGGCAACATCAATAAGTTCACAAATTCCCAGATTCTTGATTTCCTGAGGAATCCGAACATTCTGCGGAACCAGTAACGGTAAATCAGTACGCTGTGAAATTTGAAGCCAATCCTTAATTCCCTGATCATCGACAATAATGAACGGAATTTGATGACGTACCAACATTTCACCAATCCGGTCAAATGACCGAATCGTTTCCTGCATTTGTTGTGATTGTGTTTTGATATTAAGCGGTTCCGCTGTAGGTTTATATTCACGTTGGAGATTGGTGATCGGATAATAAAGCAAGACAGACCGTATTGGTTTTGCTTCTCGTAACACGGCGTTGAGCCGACCGACATAATCACAATATTTTTTGTGAATTGCCGGATTTCGGTCTTCAATCCGGTAATAGAGCGTAAATTCCGTAACACCGCTAATTGCCTGCCATGCCGCTGTTGCCAACATTGGAGTAAGATCGGTAGGTTTTTTGTTACTCGACGTTTTTTGCGAAAAATCACTGACTTCCGTGAAAATAAACCGTGTTCCGTTCAGAGCCGCCGCTGATGCAGGAAAACCGGCTGCTTTCCAACCGCCCCAAGCAAAAATACGCGGATCACTACTCAACATGTCAAGCCCCGGAATATCCATCATACGAAGCACGGATAATTTGTTACCGTCCAAAGGAACATGAGCGGTTAGATTTTCTTCGCGGAGCGTGTGTCCCGATGACGCAACATGGTTGGCACGGCACCAATCCCGAATTGCCTGATAATAGAATTGAGTATTCAATTGCGCAACAGTATTCCAAAAACGTTGCCGTTCCTGTTTGTCCGCATCGGTATCACCGGTGAAAAGACTTTTTTTATTAAAAGGAACATTGCTGCTCGCAGCAACCAGTTCATCGCTCCACGCAACCATTGGGAGTAACGATATATTCGGATCAACCGGATCGACAATTTTGATTGTTTTCTGAATATCGTCCGGTATTGTACCGATATTCACCGCGTTGAGTGACGGTTCATCGGTAAAATACGCTTCAACATAATTATGTAAATCGCCGAGATGTTTTTTGTACTGTTCATGGGTTACTTCGATGAAACGTTTTGTCGATTTCGGATTCAACGGATTGGGATATCGTTGCAAAACACTGTATTTATTGGCAGCGTGAGTATGTTCATAAGCCGAACGAACGAAAAACGCCGTAGAATCTTCATTTTTTGTTACGTCATAAACAAGAGCCTGCGATTCGAGTTCGGGATGCCCTTCCAAGACAACACCGCCCGCCATCAAAGACGGATAACCATCTTCATCATAAATCCAGATTCGCAAACCAATTTCCTTCGCGGATCGGACAACTTCAACAAAACGTTGCCATTCTGTTTCGTTACGAAGATAATTATTGGAAGGGACATTGACTACAAGTCCGCCAAGTCCGCAATCCTCTTTGAAATAACGGAGTTTTTCCGGTGTGGTACGATTTCCGAACCAACCGTGAATAATTTGTAACGGTCGATTTTTTGCGGTTGGAGCGTTCCATTCTTCGAGCCATGATTCCGGTGTTGCGGCGAAAACCGATCCGGTAGAAATTGATTCCGCCCGAAACAATAAAAAGAACAAAATAAAAAGAACACAAAAGAAAATAATTTCAATCGGCGATAATGTAATTCGTTTTTTCATGGAAATTGGTTGTGTCGTTTGACAATACAACAGGTAAAATGGTGGTGTCTTGGGGAAATTTGTAATTGTTCTGCTAAGACAAAATTTAAAAGCAGACAATTATTCATACCAATTTACCATAGATAGACAATCTTGTCACCTACAACGGTACTATATTGGCATCTCTAAAAATTTATATTTTGAGGGAACAATAAAATTCGTGAATAAAAAACATTACCCGCCGTGTTACGATGGGTAATGTTTATGTTGCATTTTTTCCGGCAATTTTAGGAAAGAGCAGTTAATCACCTTCCACCCAAAATATGAAATAATCAGAATTTTGGATATTATGGTAACGGTACACTTTCACCGCCGCCGCGAGTTCCCATAGAACCCCAAATGCCGTAAGCGGAAGGACCTGTATATTCCACAACGAGTGAGGGACCCGTTGAACCGTCCACCCATTTATCGAGATTTTTTGTTTCAATTGTTTCCGAAACAAACCGAGTAGAACCGTCTGCTAAAGTAACATTCACGCCGCCGGGATGATAACTGCTTGCGGAAATAAGAGAATATCCGGTAATAGCGGCATTATTTGTTGACGTACCGGACGTACAAAAATGAGTGTTGGGAGGTAATAACGCACTAAATAAGGTATGAGTAATGGCTCCTTCTCCCCAACGTCGTCCAAACCCGGTTGTAATATCATTACCACTGCCGTTTTTAGCAAAATCCGTTCCGTTAAGTATTGGATGACCGGCTCTTGCCTTGCAAACACTTGGAAAACTGTTCATCCCGAAACTTCCGGCGGCTCCGTATTTGGGAAGTTTACTGGTTATCTCCAAACCGTAGGGAAAAATTGCCGTTTCGGAAATCAGAATAGTATTACTCGTTCCATCTGTAATGCTCGCAAAATCAACAAGAACCAAATCCTGCCGTGTAAAAATTCCACGAAAAATTGACGCCGGATCAGCAAGAGCAGTAGTAAGAGCAGTAGTAACAGTTCCTCCCAATGGAATTCGATTGTCTCCAATACAGCCTCGATAGGATGTCGGTTGGCAATATTCTCCCTCAAGTACAAGTGTACCGCTCGTTGGCCAAGTTACAATGGGCGGAACTTTATCACGATTACCATCGGAAGGACAGAGAATCGTATCAATTTTTGAACCAAATAAAAGAGTATTTGTTGTCCCGTCCAACACAATTCCGGATTGCCAAGGAGGACGAACCGCTTGAGTGCCTGTAGCGGATGTTCTAAAACCGTATCGAATATTATCCGAGACCAGACCTCCCAAAGCAGATTGTTCAAAAAATGGGAGGACTTGGCAAATCCAACTAAACCGATGCCGATATGTTTGGGCATTGGTTGGTTGACCGGTTGTGGTTAGCAATGGTTCATACAATTTGGCGAAAGTTCCGCCGGGGAAATGTTGGTGAATGTCATGGAAATTATGACATGCCAACGCAAGTTGTTTCTGGTTATTCGTACACTGTGTACGCCTTGCGGCTTCCCTTGCCGCTTGAACTGCCGGTAAAAGCAACGCAATCAAAACAACAATGATTGCAATAACAACCAGAAGTTCGACAAGCGTAAAACCGAACAGATTTGTGTTTTTTTTCTGATGGGATTGGATTTTAGTGTCCATTTTAAATCTCCTTAAAAATATTGTTTTTAAAATCAAGTAAACTAATTAAATGTACTATTGTTTGAGATGTTTTTTCAAACGGTCAGGGATTACTTTTTACGTCGAAATTAAACTTGTTTTTTCCTTTAACAACGACGGCTTCCAAGACCGGTTGAGCACGGTTATTGTACACGGCTGGAATAAGTTCTTTTGTTTCTTCCGGCGGTGCCTCACCTTCTTCGTGTTTGGCTCCTTGTATCAGTACGGAAATTGTCTTCGTAATTAAAACAATATATTCGCCCTGCAAGGCTCCCTTACCAAGATTTCCGTTCATGGAGGAAAGTGTGTATTTACCGTTACTACCGGTATAACCTACGGCGGCTTCACCTTGTCCTTCCGTTTTCGGAATAAACTGAACACAAGCATTGTTAAGCGGAACTCCGTCCATCGTAACAATCCCCTCAACATATTCGACAGGAAGATTTCGTTTCGACAAAGGAGAACAACCAATAACACCAACAAAAATAACAAAAAATACAACACAACAAATATTATTGTACATAAATTTGAATCCTCCATATGAATTAATAGTTGACAGGTAACGATTATTGTATGTAACGAAATCAATTACGGCAAAGTAACAGATTCGTTACCGTTTCGAGTTCCCAACGCACCCCAAATGCCGTAAATTGACGGAGTGGAAACTTCAATAACATTTGTTTGTGTTGCATCACCGCTGGCGAATTTATCGAGATTTTTTGTTTCAATTGTTTCAGAAACAAATCGAACACCGCCATCTGCCATAGTAACATTGACTCCGCCGGAATGGTAACTATTGGCAGATGTTAAAAGTTGATTACTATTGGAATCTGTATTACTGCTACATGACGGGCTATTTGGTGATAAAATAGCATAAAATCCGGTGTAACCGGGTTGACTGTCTGCCCATCGGCGTCCCGAAGAAGCGGTTGAACCACCACTGTTAACTGTACCGTTTCCGGTAAAATTTTTTCCGTTGCGCCGTGCGTAACAAATAGACGGTGTTTTGGTAATGGCTCCATCGTTATCGGCAAAACCACCGCGAATTGTTGTCGGATTAACGGAATTAGTTGATCCAAACGGAGCAATTGCCATTTCAGAAAACATGATTGTATTACTTGTTCCATCTGAAACAGAAGAAATATCAACCGGACAAATATCTCCGCGTGCAAAAATTCCTCGACAGTTATAGATATAATTATTTGTTGCCGAAGGCAAAGGCAATGCGGCGGAGGTTGGAGTACCGGAAAGAAGTTCTCCGACATCATAACGTTGATCACCGAGACAACCGCGATAAGAAGTTGGTTGACATTCTATTCCGTCGGTTGGTGCAGTACGAATTTCAGGATCACTGGGACACAATAACGGTTCAATTTTTGCACCGAAAAGCAAACCATCCTGATAAGACGCTGCCCAAGGAGACATGACGTTTACTGTACCGGTAGTGTCCTTCAATTCACCTTTGGCATTGGCATCAACAATTTGAGCCAACGCGTTTTGTTCAATGAACGGTAGAATAACCGTAACCCAACCGAAACGATGGCAATATAATTTGCCACTTGTCAATCCTATTCCGGTACTGTTGAGGTTATCCTGATAATATTCTTTTTGGACACCAGCTGAGGGGAAATGTTTCGCTATATCGTGTTTGTTATGACAAGCGAGAGCGAGTTGTTTAAGATTGTTACTACACTGTGAACGCCTTGCGGCTTCCCGCGCGGCTTGAACGGCTGGCAATAGAAGAGCGATTAACACCCCGATAATCGCAATCACCACTAGAAGTTCGACTAACGTAAAGCCGAACGGTGAAGAACGAATGAGATATAAGAATCTTGCGGAAAAACATTGGTAAAACCAATATTCTCCGTCATTTGTTCTTAACTCTCTCCTCTCTACTGGGGGGGGGGGGGGGGGGGGGGGGGGGGGGGGGGGGGGGGGGGGGGGGGGGGGGGGGGGG
>JAISBG010000675.1 GCA_031266315.1 Planctomycetaceae bacterium
GTATCTTGGTAATACGGATATTCTGGAAGGCGTTCTTCTTGCCAATGGTTCGCTCGACAGTCACGTTTGGGTGCGGGAACTTGCCGGTTTCGGCGGTAATGGAACGGTTAATAATGTTGTCAGTTTTATCGGCGGTTCCCATTATTATTGGCGGTTCGGCGCAACAGAATCGGAATCGGATATGTTGACGGTAAAAGACAATGTTTATATCGGCGACAATGTTTTATTCAAACCGGTTCCCCTTCTTTCAAAGGAATATTTAAACAGTTTCGAAAATTGGAAAGTGTTGAATTATTGGTCGGCGTTGAACGGACGTTTTGCCGGAATTGATAATTCGTCCAGCGCGTTTTTTGACTTTGAACTGGATTATGATCAACAAAATTACGTAACAATCAGCGGTTATCTCCGCCGTGAACCGCGACCGTTAAGTGATATTGTTGCAACTTCATTGATGTTGGCACAAACGAAAATGTACCGGACGGCTTATCAACAAATTACAAGAGAGTGGTTAAGCGAATGCGCGGAACATCCTTCACACGAATCCGTAACGCAATCAATGCAGTCAAGAGGACAAGCATCTCATCGTTCGCAACGAACCGCGTGGATGACGTTTGTCGGACGCGGTGATGATTTTGAGAGTACGTATTTCAAAGAAGGTTTTAACTTGCAATCTTACGGAGTGCAAGCGGGTTTATCGTTCCTTTCAAACTGCACACGTTCTTTCGGATTATTGTTCGGGCGTGAAGAAGGGAAACTGTCGAATTATTCCGATCAGGTGAAAAACGAAGATTATTATCTTGGTTTGTATTACGGTCAGGTTTTTCGTTCCGATTTGGATATCCGAACCTATATTGGCGGCGGTTGGCAGAACAATAATCTGATCAGGACGAATAACGGTTATCGTTACAGTTCCAATTACGACGGGAACACGTTCAACCTGAACTTTGAAATCGGACGGCGATTCAAAGGCAGACGGAATTGGAATATCCGGTTTTTTGCCGGTGCCGATCTGGAAGTGTCGCGAATCGGCAGTTCGACGGAACGTTCTCTGGATTGGGAAAAATCAAACGAATATCGCCGGTATTATCGTTCGGAATTGACGAAATTCATCACCCGCGCCGGAATGGAAGCAATGAAAAATTGGCGGCGAATTGATTTCCACGCCGGAAGCCAACTCGGTTGGAATTTCGGTGACACCCGCCCCACAACAGATATTTATTATCCGGATCTTGAAGGAACCGGCATAAAAACCAATGTGCTTGGCGGAGGTGCTCATCTTGGACGTTTTGAGTGGGGATTCAATGTCGGTATGAATTGGTTCCTGTCGGAACGGCGTAACTCTTTATTCTTCCTCGAATACAACGGCGACATTTATTTAGACCGCGACGGCAATACCTCCGCCGGAGGCGGAACCGTCGGATTCTCATGGAGATATTAATTATACTGCGTGAGTTATAAAATTGGTATTTCTTGACAATTCGCCGGACTGTTCTTGTTACAAAAACTCGGTAACAACCTCATTTTCAACCTAATTTCTCTTACGAAACAACCTCAGTAGCAAAAATGACAAAAAATATCCTAACCTCATTACCTCATTAAAAATTATCAATGAGGTAATGAGGTTGATTGGGGGAGAATCCACAAGGCTACTGAGGTTGTTCCGTCAAAAAAATTAGGTTGAAAATGAGGTTGCAAAAACATAATTTTGATCGTTTGAAAAATACCGAATATAATCCTAACACAGTATATTCATAAATTCTCCTCTCTTGTAAATGCCGATACTTCCTGTTATGATGTTTTTTCTTGTTTGACTATGAGAATGAACTATTGACCGTCATTATCGGAGTTAGGGGAATTGTTTTATGTCAGAAGATCAATCGAAACAACAACAGTTGCTCGAACAACCGTTTAACGAAACCGCTCTTAGCAAATTCAGGAAAGAGTTCCGGCATGACGAGTTTGGCAGGAACAAGTTGAAAGAGTTGAGGAAGGCTCGAAAATTTCTAATCCATGTTCTCAAACCGGAAGTGAAGGCTTTGCTTGATATTGATAAGTTGGAGATTGATTCGGAATCATTCGTTGATGAATGGCTCAAATCGTTTTATCTTGATGTTTTGTACCGTATTCCGCTCAAAAATAGCAACGAATATCTTGTGATTTTTATTCTGATTGAGTTGAAAACAGACAATGACCAATTTACTATTTTTCAAATACTCCGGTATATCATCAACGTTTGGTGGCGGGAATTTACGACGGCAAAAGATGAGGGGCGACTTCGGACATTTTTGTTCCCGATGGTTCTTCCGATTATTTTTTATCATGGCGAAGGCACCTTCACGGCACCGGTAAAAATGCGTGATTTGGTTCGTGTAGTCAAAGGGTTGGAGCGTTACGTGTTGGATTTGGAGGCGATACTGTTTGACGTGTCGGCACTCAAATCCGAAGAATTTCCCGAAGATACGGAGTTATCTGTTCTTTTTATGACCTTGCAACTGGTGTTTAGTACGGATGTTGCGGAGCGGTTGATAGAGATTTACCGGAAATTGCGACCAACCCTTCATTTGCCGGAATCACAAAAAGAATTGAGAGACGCAATCTATTATGCGGCAACCAGTGCCAAACATTTTTCTCAACAAGATTTTCAGAAAGTTTCCACTCAAATTGAAAAGGAAGGAGTTGTTACTGTGTCAACATCACTTTTAGACCAA
>JAISBG010000769.1 GCA_031266315.1 Planctomycetaceae bacterium
GGGACAAAATGTTGGTAGAAAAACTAAAAGATTGGTACAATTGATCGGCTCTCAACCGTCAATTCCGGCAAAGTTACAATTGCAATTTGCGGCACCGCAACTCGTCGGAACGCACCGGGATTCAGAAGCAATGTGTTACCGTGCAATTCAAGCGTGGGAACATGAGTATGTCCATAGCATATCAAATCCCAATGTCCTGAATGTAATTCTGTTTCAAATTGGTTTTGGCAATGACCGTGCAAAAAACAGATTTTTTTACCTTCCCATTCTAAAGAACCAAACCAGTCATGGAAGATATGTCCGTTTTCTGCAGCCGTAACACGCAACGAATCAAGTTCATAATCACAGTTGCCGAACACGAAATGAGTTTCGATTCCTCGAAACGCTTGAATAATTGCCGCACCGCCAATGTCCCCGCAATGGATTATTTTCGTAACTTCCTGCTCCCGAAAAATCCGAACCGCCGACTGTGTTTCTGCAAACCGTCCGTGTGTATCGCTTAAAACACCAAGTTTAGACATCATTCACCTTTCAATTTACGTAATATTTCAGTGGATTTTTCGTTAAATAAGGTAAGCGATCTTTCGCTGAAAGACTTTCATCTACGACCATATCGGCGAAGCCGACATCTCATTCGCCCTGCAAGGGCAGTATAAGCCAGCCCGCCGCAACGCGGCGGGTTAGTCCCAACAACACGCCGCCCTGAAAGGGCAACATACCGACTGAAAATGTAACAACAGTTATGTTGCCCTTACAGGGCGTTTGTTTGGTGTGCCGTGACCCGCCGCGTTGCGGCGGGCTGGCTTGTGTTGCCCTTTCAGGGCGAAGGAAAAAAACTTACTATTCTTTTAACGAAAATTCCACTGAATAATTACAAATTTACCTTACAAATAATTTCGATTCTATTTGTACAATATCCGTGTAATCAGGAATGATCCAATCAGCACCAGCCCGAATGAGTTGGTCTCGTTTCCATAAATCAATTCCTTGCCGCTCCGTCTCGTTCGACGCCACTCCAAGAGCAAAACCTCCAACTTTTTTAACCTCATCTGTTTCAGTATGACCGTCGCCAATCCCAATTAATTCTGTTCCGATAATATTGTTTTCCCTAAGAATTTTAGTAACAATCATTGCTTTGGAAAAAGTTGATGGGTCTTTTTGACCGCCATAAAGTCCGCCGTCAAAATAGTCCATCAACTGGAGTAATTGAACATCTTTTCGTACAAATTCTTCTTCGGTTCCGCTGGCAAGATAAAGTTTCAAACCATGACGCCGGAGCATTGTCAAAAAATTCAAGGTTCCCGGAACCATCAATTCCTGAGGATCAAGTCCGTTTTGAAGTTGCTCATGCCGTTGCCGAACAATTTCAAAAAGAGATTGATAATATTCGTTGAGATAATTTTCCGCATCAGAAGAAATTCCTTCAAGTTTTTGAATGACCTGAACCAAAGAATAAAACTGATAAATTGGTTGTTTACCGATATTCAGTTCGATATTATTTTTGGCAATTTGTTCCAGTTCTATTTCTGAAAGGCGTTTTCCTTGAGGTGTTTCCCGAAGATATTTAAGGAACAACTCAATTAAAATCGGATGCCAACCCGCACGAATAATACTGATCGTTCCATCAAAATCAAGCATTGCCGCCTTAGGTCGAACAACTGGACTTTCACCGTGAACAACTTCAATCGAAAACATCGTTTTATAGTGGAGAGTGGAAAGTGGATAGTGAATAGTGGGTAATTACATTTATTGTGCAAAAAACATGGCGTTGGTATAAACGGTTGCGAAATTGGGTAGAGAAGCGAGTTCGATGTGGTGAGCGTGTTGTGCCAGAAGGAGTGATTCGTTACGGTATCGGGAATCCAGTAACGAAAACCTTGCTCCGGCAAGCGAGGTATTGCCGCAAAACCGGATTCGTTCCAACGGAACTTCACGCGGTAACAACCCAATACGTTGTGCCGCTTCTGGACGGATAAAACTGCCGAATCCGCCTCCAACATAAAACGTTTTAATATCTTCCGGTTGAAGTTTTTGTTGTTGCAACAATAACTCAATTCCGGCGCGAATGGCTCCGATTGCCAATTGGAGTTGGCGAATATCGCGTTGTGTCAGCAAAACTGCCTCGCCGGAATCCGAAACCTCTTCCGACACCAATACGAAAGACGGTTTACCGTTGTTCATCGTCCAAAACCGCAAAAACGGCGAATCGGCTTTGACGTTGAACTGACCGTTGGGTTTAATCAGCCCATATCGTAACAATTCGGAAACAGCGTCAATTAACCCGCTGCCGCAAATTCCTTTCGGCGGTTGATTGCCGATTGTTGAAACAATTAATTCTCCGGTTTCAATTCCTTCGGATTCCTTTGTTTGGAGTTCAACCCGATTGATCGCGCCGGAAACCGCCAACATTCCGTGTTCGATTCGTCCGCCTTCAAACGCGGGTCCGGCAGCGGTTGCGGCGGTGTGAATTTCGCCGTTGTAACATAAAACCAGTTCGCCGTTGGTTCCGATGTCGATTAAAAAAAAGGCACACGGTTCAGTTGTCTGCGGACATTGCTGTTTTTTTCCCTGTTGTTCGCAACTTTTTCGATGTATTTCTGTCGCGATTACTCCGGCAACAATATCACCGCCGACAAAACCGCCGAAAATCGGTAACGTTTCGATAATTCCGTCCGGCACGGTTTTCAGACCGATGTCGTTGCCGCGACAAACAGGATATTCCGAAACAGGAGCGGTGAACGGAGCAAAACCAAGCGGAGACGGGTCAATACCAAGAAAAAGATGTTCCATGACGGTGTTGCCGGCAACAGAGAGGAGCGAAATATCTGTTGTGTTAATTCCGGCTTTTTCCGCAAGTTCCGTCAACATTTCATCAACGGCATTGACGATCAATTTCTGTAATTTCGCCAAAAAAACCGGCTCTTCGATAACTTTTTGAATCCGTGTAATCACATCATCGCCGTAATTTCGTTGCGGATTAGCGCGTGAAACCGTCCACACGGTGTTTGGGTTATTGAATTGATGTAATTCGGCGGCAAGAGTTGTTGTTCCGATATCAATTGCTGCACCGAAATGATGTCCGGTACGTTTAATGAGGTTTTGTTGTCCGGTTTCCAGAAACGACTCTGTTTGAATGATTACGGTTTTTTCGTTTTGCCGTAACGCGGATTCGGGAACGATTACTTTAAGATTACTTTCAACAATTGTTTGACAGGCTAATTGTTCGTTTCCATTGACACTGATTTTGCATTTTCCACAAGTTCCTGCCCCGCCGCAATCCGTGCGAAGCGGAAAACCCGCTTCAGCCGCCGCCGCCGTCAATTGTGTTGCGGACGGAACTTGAACCGTTTTCGTCGTTCTAACCTTAGTTTCAAAGTTGAATTGAACCAGATAAATCATAATCTCTTATTGTCCCGAATTGTTTTCGATTGTCAAGCCGGTTTTACCAACCGTATTCGTAACTGTTTACAAACTATTGTATCAATGGAGAAATAGTGTTGCCGACAATATTTCAGTGGAATTTTCGTTAAAGGTAGGCAATCATCAGATGAGCAACCTTTTGTAAGTAGGCAACCTTTTGTAGGTGGGCGACCTTTCGCTGAAAGGTCGCGTCGGCGGTAGCCGACTGTGAACCAGATTAACGACGGCAAATGGTGTTGCCTTCCGTTTTGGAGTCGAGTAAGACTCAACCGGCGCGACCCTTCAGCGAAGGGATCGCCCACCTCTTTTCCGGATACCTAAATACGGTAGAATCAGACAATTCCTTTTATCATATTATTGCAATTTAATTATTTGACCGTGATTCGGTTTTGGGTTTGTGCGGAACGGAAAACAGCGTCAATCCATCGGTCAATTTTAATTCCTTGCGACAAATCCGGCGATGTCGGGCGATTTTCTGTAACGGCATGTAAAAAATTCGACAGGCAGGAGATATGAGCGCGAACCCAGCCTGCAGTTGATTTTGGTGACGGAAATTCTGTGTCGGGGCGTTCCAATCTTCCGCCGCAAGGAATTTGCCGCCAACCCGAATAACCGCCAAGTGGTTTGTCGGAAACAGTGGCGTCGAAAAAATCCAAAAAATGCGGATTCATCAGACTGAACCGAATCGAACCTTTTTCTCCGTTGATTTCGAAACGCATTTCGTCTTCGTTGCCGGTTGCCAATTTGGTTGCTTCTAAAATTCCGTGAGCACCGTTTCGGGTTTTCACCAAAATTGTTACCGCATCTTCGGCGTGAACATCAACCCAATCAGGATTCGATTCCGAAACAGGACGTTTCTGTACAGCGTATTGCATTTCAGCCAAAAGCGAATCCAACGGACCAAGCAAATGATCCGTTAAATCAAAAAGATGCGACGCCAAATCACGAACGACACCGCCAAATTCCGAATGTTTCCACTTAAAAGGAACCAAAGGCGAAGCGTTACTTGAATGAAGATACCCAAACCGAAACTGATAAATCCGTCCGAGTTTTTCTTCGGCGATTAACTGTT
Source organism: Planctomycetaceae bacterium (assembly GCA_031266315.1). Classification (GTDB taxonomy): domain Bacteria; phylum Planctomycetota; class Planctomycetia; order Pirellulales; family Thermoguttaceae; genus WRKP01. The sequence continues at coordinate 4,493 of JAISBG010000769.1, forward strand.
TCGCCTTCTGAATTGCCGAAAAAAAGCGGAGATGAAAAGTCATTTGATTTACTGCGACATATTTTTCTGTATCGATAATTTTTTGAAGTTGTTCGGCTTCGGCAAGTGAAGCGGTGAGCGGTTTGTCACAATAAATATGTTTACCGTTTCGAATAGCGTCAACCAACGGTTCAAAGTGTTGGTTGTTTGGCGTGCAAATATGGACAATATCAATATCGGGATTTTCCGTAATATGATGAAAATTTGTTGTTGCAGTTTCGGCACCGCAAATTTGTTTTGCCTTCTCTGCTGTTTCGAGATGAGCAGTTGCGACATGGGAAATTTGAAATCTCGCATTCAACAATTCCGAATAATACGGCAACGCCGCGTAACAAAAAGCATGAACCTTACCAATCATGCCAAAACCAATAATTCCAATACGATATGTTTTCATCGTTAAAAATGGCGGTTAATTATTTATGTAATTATTCAACGAAATTTTCGTTAAAAGTAGGTAATCATAAGGTGGACGATCCGCCCGCTGGGCGGTCGCGCCGGTTGAGTGGTAATCGACTCCAATCGGTTTGCCCTTCAATTTTTTAATTTTTTAAAATATTCTGCTTTCAAAATAACACGCAGAGGAAGGACAAACCTTTCTGGAGTCAATGATGAGTCTGCCGGCGCGACCGCCCAGCGGGCGGATCGCCCACCTTTGTTGACTACTTTATACCAACTTTTAACAAAAATTCCACTGAAATAAAAAAATTCAAAACTTAGCGCAATCTTAACACAATCTTAATATGTTCTTAATATACCCAATTATAATTACACGCGAACACAATAAAAAGTCGTGGCGGCAAATGTTTTGCCGCTTCACTTCCAGTTTTTTAACCTGTAACATTTTTACAAATCCATAACCTTTTTACAAATTCAAAATATTATGAAAACAACACGACGTGATTTTTTACGTGCAACATCATTAGGTTTGGCGTTACCATTTATTCCGGCTATTCCGGCAATCTATGCGGAGGAATCAAGTTTGGAATGGTGTTTTGGAGTGATTCCCGACACGCAGTGGAAAACCAATATGGACGCTCCGTTTTACGGAACCGCCATTCATATTATTGATGCGATTAACGCCGAAATGATTCGACAGAAAGTTGATTTTGTTCTCGAAGTCGGCGATTTGGTTGAGGAAGCGTTTACGGAAGCCTTTCAAACTCGAGCGCAACATAATCAAGTCCTTCACGAAACGGGAATTAAATTCTATCCTCTTCGCGGCAATCACGACAGTCGTAATCGTATCACTCCTGTTCGTTGCGATATTGCGGCGGCACAATATCGTGCGGCATTTCCAAACTTGCCGGGAACTCGCGGTAACGGCGGAAGCAGTCCTGATTTACCAAACGCGGACGGAATGACGTATTCATTTACGCACAAAAACGGAAAATTTCTGTTACTGGATACGTTTTCGCTTGTCGATGACGGTTCCGAAAACGGTAAAAGTTACAAAATCAGCGATTATCAATCATGGATTGATACGGAATTGTCCAAAAATGATCATCAATTCGCTCTTGTTTTTGCCCACAAAGACCTTTTGGGACAAAATCACAAAGATAATGTCTTCAGTGATGATAAAACCAATCAAAATTCATTTCCTGAAACGCAAAATACTTTTATCGCAAGTTTGCAAAAACATGGTGTGAGAAATTTCATTTGCGGGCATGATCACATGTATCATCGTTCGCGGATTAAGAGTCCGGACGGCAAGTCCGAAGTTCAACAGATTATTTGCGGCAGTGCAGCCCATAAATTTTATTTGCCGGAACCGCCGTTTCTTGCACGAGAAACATCGTTGGTTAAGGAGTTGAACCGTATCGGTTTTTTAATCGTTCACGTCAACAGCAAAGAGTTACGAATTGATTACCATTCGACGGAACCATTCGGACAGGAAAAATTGTTGCCAAAATGGAAAATCCGCGATTCATTCCATGATTCGTTCAACCATGCAGATTGATCATAACGACGTTACGGAAACTAGCCGGATTGCGAACACCGGAAAAATTTTGCCGATTTTTTACCGAAAATCCTTGTAAATGCCGATACTTCTGGTTATGATGAGTCTTTCCCATTTGGCTACAGAAGGTTAACGACATTTGAGGTGAAAAATTTATGGCTAAAAAACAATCAAAGCGGCAACAGTTACCCGAACAACTGATTGATAGTGATGTTTTTGATGAATTTAGGAAAAAGTATCAACATGACGAGTTTTGCAAAGGTAAACTGAAAAAAGTGAATAC
>JAISBG010000822.1 GCA_031266315.1 Planctomycetaceae bacterium
CGAAAAGTGGACATCGCACGGTCAATTTCGTCAAGACGTTGCTGAATTTGTATTTCGATATTTTTCCAAATATCAGGATTGGTTCCTTTCACAAAATCGGCAACCTTCACGGAATAAGCGGTTCCCATTGTCATTCCGTGTGTTTCCTGAGCAGTGAGAATACGCGGTTTTTGAGAATAATAATACCAAACTCCGGCTGCAACAAGAACAATAATAACAACGTAACGAATAATATCCAAGAAGGAATGATTCGATTGCGGTTGGTCTTCCTGTTCGATAGAAGTTTTTTTTGACATAATAATTTATCCTAAGTGATTCAAATATTGTAATTATTCACTAAATTGAAGGGATTGCTGGGAAAAACATTAGCCCAATTGGGCTTTATTTCGGTAATCGTTTATGGAAAATAAAAGTAACGATAAACAAATTTTTTCTTAACCGCGCTAGCGGTGTTATGATGGATAACCGGCGGTGAAGCGAAGCGTAACCGCCGGATACGTCCATCACCAACACAAGCCGCGCTAGCGGCGACATGATTCTACCATTTGCGTTGTCCCGAGCGATAATACCGCCGCTAGCGCGGCTCAAAGTCTGGAAGGGACTTGTCCGGCGGTTACGCTTCGCTTCACCGCCGGTTATCCATGAGGACACCGCTAGCGCGGTTAGTTTACAACGAACTACTAACCTTTTTCGGCGGGTTGTTACGTTATTTTTTAACGAAAATTGTTGAGTTATATTGAAACATTTTTATTTTTTCGTTGTTCCTGTTCGATTTTTCGGGCTTGTTTGTTGTATTCCGACAAACAAATTTCTGTTGCGGAATCATTATTGATGTTTTGAGTTGCGGTAAAGTGTTGTGTATTTCCTTCCGGTGTAAATCCGTATTTTTTCTGATGGTCTTTACAAAGCAAAAGAAATCTCCGTTTTCCGGTTGCATACAATTCTTCTGCGTTACGATGAAGAACAATCTTTAAGTTTTTTATTTCACAAATTTTCTCAATTTCCTTTTCGTGTGTATCAAGTAATATTTCAAGCGGTGTGTTAGGTGAAAACTTTCGTAAGACAATCCCTTCAACATTATTGAGTCGATTAATTCCCAAGACATTACTTGTACTAAGGAATGTGCCATCGGAAAACTCAGTAGTAAAAGCAACAACCCGAAAACTAACCATTCTCTCAACCACATTTTTAGGTTTTACTGTACGAACTTGTGAAACTTCAGCTACAATATCGTAATGGATATTATCGAATTTTCTAGTAAAAAATCGTGCGTCAGGATCAGCTTTAGTATAAGGTAAGCTTTCATAATCACCAACTTTTTTGAATCCAAACGATTCCAATTCACGTTGTTTTGTGTCGTAGTAATCAAGATTAAGCCAAGTAAATTCAAATGGATCAACGGCAACAGATTCATAATCAGATGAATAGAGTTTCTGTTCTTTTTGCCGTTTTATTTTTGCTACAGGCAAAATCACCTGACAGGTAAAGGTTAAACCATACACAATAAACGTTCCAAAAATATGTCCCCACAACGGCACCATTGGTAAACGACAAAAGGCAACACAAATGAGAAACGAAATAAACAGTGCAGATATCATCACATTGTCCCGACGGAGTAACAGTAATAACCACGAAAGGACAAAAAAAACCAACGCTACCGCCGACCCGATTTGAAATTCAATCGGCATATTAAACAGCATGTTTAAAAATTTTTCCATTGTTATCTTGGGTTTCAATTTTCGTTAAAAATTTATTAACTGATGTTACGCAGGGGCTAAATATTAGTTTTTCCTTCGCCCCTTTAGGGGCAACGCATAACAACCCACCGCAACGCGGTGGGTAACAGTTCCCCCTGCAATCGCCCTGTAAGGGCAGTGCAAAGTGGATTGGCATTGCCCTTTCAGGGCGAAATTACGGGTGTGCTTTAACCCACCGCGTTGCGGTGGGTTGTTACGCATTGCCCTTGCAGGGCGGAGGAAAACTTGCAGTCCTACTGGGTTGATGTCTATTTGACCGACTTTTTGATCTACGGTGCGTAACATGAGCTATTAACTAAAATCCTGCCTTTCAGGCAGTCGGCGGCTTGTCGTTACACCGCAGGTCAAAGACCTGCGGTTATGAAAATGAAGCCCTATCGGGCTACTCCGCTTTTTGTACCTATTAAGTAACAGTATATTGAAAAATTTATTGAACAATTGTTAAAAAATTTTACCGGAGAGCGCGACCGATTTGTCGGACGGCTTGGCGTAGCCGGTCTTCTTTTTCGACGAGAGCGAGCCGCATGAATCCTTCTCCGGCTTCGCCGAATGCGGAACCGGGACTCACAACAACATTGGCATCTTTCAACAACTTCATCGCAAAATCAAACGAACTCATTTTTTTTGCCCAATCCGACGGCATTTGTTGCCAAACAAACATAGACGCTTTCGGTTTTGCGACATTCCAACCGATTCGTTCCAAACCGGAACAGAGAATGTCGCGGCGTTTTTGATACACTTTTGCTTGGGCTTCAACGGCGTGGTCGGTGTGGCGGATTGCCGCAATCGCCGCAATTTGTAACGCGGAGAAAACACCATAATCGTAATACGTTTTGATAGTTGCCAACGCCCTGATGATTTCGGCATTTCCGCAACAAAAACCGATTCGCCAACCCGCCATATTGTAACCTTTACTCATGGTTGTTGTTTCGACACCGACTTCAATAGCTCCCGGCGCGGCGAGAAAACTCGGTGCATGATAATTGTCGAAACAAATATCACCGTAAGCCATATCGCTGATCACCATAAAACCGTAACGTTTTGCCAACTTGACAATTTCGACATAAAATTCCGGTTCGACAACCGTAGTGGTTGGATTGTGTGGATAATTCAGGATTAAAACTTTCGGACGCGGTAAAAAATGCTGACAGGTTGTAGCAATATTGGACAATAATTTTTCCGGTTTCCGAACATCCAGCAGCAAGGAACTTGCCGATGCCAACATCACACCGTGAAGATGTGCCGGAAAATACGGCGACGGAACAATTGCCGTATCGCCGGCTCCGAGCAACGCAAGACAAAGATGCGACAACCCTTCTTTGGAACCGATACAAACAATTGTTTGTGTTTCAGGATCGAGCCGGACACCGTAATATTTTACGTATCGGGCGGCAACTTCTTTCCGAAGTTGCGGCAAACCGCGTGCGTGACTGTACGCATGGAGTTTTGGATTCCGAACCACTTCGATCAATTTGTCCGTAACAACACGATGCGGCGGATCACTCGGACTGCCCATTCCAAGATCAATCACATCGGCACCGGTTTTCCGTTTTTCGTACTTTAATTTGTTCAACTCCGCAAAAAGATACGGCGGCAACCGCTTGACCCGTTCCGAAACACTAATCGTAAATGGTCGCGTGTTTTCCTGTAACTGATCGTCAGCAACTTCGTTGTTCTGGAGAAACTCCGCTTTTTGTTCTTCAAAACGCTGTTCGTCATCTAAATTCATCATTGTAAGGAAATAAATAAAGGAATAAGGAAATAAATAATACAAATAATACAGGTAAACCGCTTGCGTTACTATCCACTATCCACTATCCACTATAAACTATTCGCTATTCACTAACGCCAAAACGTAGGGACCGTCGGGCATGACGGCAATCGTCATTTCTGTACCGTATTCAGCGAAGGCATCGGCAACCGCTTGTTCGAGACTTGGCGACGGCGTAACGTAATATTTTTGAAATACTTCCGGCGGTAAACCGTTGGAAACAATTTTGACCTTGCCTTTTCGAAGTGCTTTGGCGAGTTCTTCGATTTGCCATTGATCGGCAACATAAAATTGGTCGGCGAGAATTGCCGCCATAAACGTTTCAATAGTGGGAAAACGTGTTGCGATTTCTTCAAACGCCTGACTTCCCAGCCCTTCATCACACGCGGCAACCAGAATAATTGTTCCGTTTTGTTTCAAAATTTCAACCGCTCCGACAATTCCTTTGATTGCCTGATACCACGTTTTATCCAACGGATAACCGGCTGCACTGGTAATAACAACATCAACCGGTTTGTTTACCGTATCGGCAACACATTTTCGTGCGATATTCACTCCTTCGAGATGAGCGTTGTCCATGGCTCCGGCAACAACCGCCAAAATTTGCCGATGATGATTGATGACAACATTGACAATAAAATCACAACCGGATTTTTGTGCGATTTCGAGTTGTTCGTTGTGAACCGGATTATTTTCGATACAACCGAATCGGGCGTTTTTATGTTCGAGAAATTGGGGCGAATGCCAAGTTCCGATTGTTTCGGTGGCGGCAATACCCGGACAAATCGATTTACGTCCGCCGCTGAAACCTGCCATGAAATGCGGTTCAATCAAACCGGTCAAAATTTTCACTTCCGCCGCAAGATAACGCCGGTCAATCCAAATAGGAACTCCGTGTGTCGAATTGCCGAGATAATCGTGTTCGTTTTGATTTCGGGCGTTGTGGTCTTCAACACGATAACGATTGACGATTGTTTCGCCGAACATTTCGAGTTTCTCCTCCGGCGTGCTGGCACGATGCAAACCAGTGGCAACGAGAAGAAGAATTTCAGAATCGGCAATTCCGGCTTCTTCCAATGTTTCCAAAATGGGCGGCAAAATGATTTTGTTGGGAACGGGGCGCGTGATGTCGCAAACCACAATACAAGCAGATTTTTTACCAGCGGCAATTTTTGCCAATGGTTCGCTGGTATTTGGATGATTGAGTTTCCGGCGAACTTCTTCCATTGGTTCCGGCAACACGACCGCAGGTTGGATTCCAAGCACCTTGACTACATTTTTTTCCGGCAAATCAACCGAAAGCGTTCCACGTCCATAAGCAAGTGAATATTTCATAGTACCGATTCAACGTATTTATTAAGTAAATGAGTATTGTTGAATAAATCATCTACTATTGTAATCTGTTGTGGTACTAATGAAAAGGTCGGCTATTAGAGCAACAAGGTGGGTGACCTTTCAGCGAAGCTTTTGATAAATTGCCTTCCGTTTTGTTTTATAACTCCTGTTACGCAAGGGCTAAATATTCAGTTCAAATAGGATTCTCTGATTCTACCGTATTAGGTGTCCAATCCTTGAAAAGTTGGTTTTAAACGCGAAACACACGAAAAGAGGTGGGCAATCCGCCCGCTGGGCGGTTGCGCCGGTTGAGTCTTACTCGACTCCAAAACGGAAGGCAACTTCATTTGCCGTCGTTAATCTAATTCACTGTCGGCGAGTACACCGACGCGACCTTTCAGCGAAAGGTCGCCCACCTCTGTAATGTTTGGACACCTTAATACGGGAGAATCAGAAAAATTTTTCAAAAATTTCTTTCTTTTAAAAGGGGTTGGGGTGATTGACATTCCTTAAATTTTCGATAATATAATCACCATTGTATTTTTCATCTTTTTTAATTTTAGCATTTGGAGATTAATTTTCCGTTTTGAAAGATAAATCGCCTGAATTTTTATTCGGGTGTTAAAAATATCGAGTACGTCAACAGTTATCAAATCTCGCTTCGGCGAACTGTAATTATTCTACAGACGACCGGATTTTCCGGGTAGAAAATTACCGTGAAATTGTAAAGTTGCGTGGCTCCCGTCAAGGGAGCGCCGCGTACAATTTCACGGGTATAATTCAGCATTGTATTTGAAGATGCAATGCACCACTTTCGTCGGTGGGAATGAACCTGTTTTGATAACCGTGTCGCTCCATTCTAAGAGCGATATTCTGTTGCCGTTTCTCGGCTTGGCATTTTACAACCAAAACAGATTATATGTACGTAATCTGTTCATTTTAAATCTCTTATTTAAAGGAGAAAAATCATGAAGATTCGAG
>JAISBG010000852.1 GCA_031266315.1 Planctomycetaceae bacterium
GGGAAAACTCCTAACAGGGGCGTAAAGAATTTAAACGGAAGAAAAACGCAACAAGAAACAACGTAACATGTTTCATAACTTTTGTCAAGTATTTCACAAATTTTTTTCATGCGGAAAATTTGATTAAACTGTGTTAGAGTTGTATTTGGTATTTTTCAAGTATACCGTAGCCGGTATGGGCGGTAGGCTTCGCCCTTGAGTAACCGCTTCACGTTGTTGCGCTTCCGTAATCAGCTTCGTGAATTTTAAAACGGCTTGAGTATAACTATTTTCTGGATTGATCCGAAACACCGAATAGCCCGATAGGGCTATTCGGTGTTTCGGATCAATCCAGAAAATAGTTACTTGAAAAATACCCAATACAATCCTAACACAGTATAATAGATTACTTAAAACTGCCCACTTTCTATTTGACCATTTTGGTCTGGTTTTAGCAACCACCGCTGTATGTTATCAATTAGCGTGAAAATACCTATTGACCATAACAAAAAAATATTTTATAGTTTCTATCATATTGTCCCAAGTTGTTACTACTGACGAACCTGCCGGTAGCGCAATCTTAAATGATATTTTTCGTTGACAGCCCAATTTTATGAGGGTGTCATCTGTTTTAACTTTTTGTTCATTATTTCCATTTTGTATTACAACGCAGCCATGACGTTTCAAAGCCGGTTCTATTGGAAAAAATTTTTCTACGCTGTTCTTTTTTTATTGTTGGTTGGTTGTTCCCCAACATCAACGCCTCAACAGGAAACACAACGGTTGCCAATGGAACCGTTACAAACAGAGTCGTTGCGAACGGAACCGCAGAAGTCGCAACCTTCTGCAATCAAACAACTTAAACTCGATCATACGGAAACCGGCGACGCCGACCTGAAAACAATTGTTGCCGAAAATCCCAATCTCGTCGAACTCACTCTTACCGGCACAAAAATTACTGATGCCGGAATAATTCATTTGACGCAACTTAATAAATTGAAGAAAGTTCGGCTCAGTAAAACGGCAATATCAAATGTTGCCGCTGAAAGTTTAGCAAAAATAACAACATTGGAAGATATTGATCTTAGCCAAACAGATTTCGGCAATATCGGACTTGGAACACTAAAGACGTTGCCGCGATTAAAACGCCTAAATCTTTATACAACAAAGGTTAATGACAACGGTTTGGATATTTTGAAAGATTTTGTGTCGGCAAAAACGATCACTTGGCTGAACATTGACCAATGTCCATTGACTGATGCCGCAATTGCCAAATTAGTTCCGCTGGAAAATCTGGAATGGCTGCATCTTGGTAGAACGGAATTAACCGATTCCGGTCTTAACGATTTAGCGCAACTCAAAACTCTCAAAGAAGTTTCTATCACAAACACGAAAGTATCTCGTAACGGTGTTGATAAACTCAAAACCGCTCTGCCCGATTGCAAAATTAATGAAAATACCGTGAATAATGGAGAAAATGAGAAAAATAAAGGACAAAATGAAGAATAACATGTCGCATCATAAAAAAAGTTCGATTCTGATCGAAATTCTCGATGAGCAGGAATATTTAGTCGTCAACCTCGACAAAATCAGGCTTATTTGCGAAAAAATTCTGGACGACTTTACAATTCAAAACGGTAAACTCGGCGTCATTTTGGTCGATAACGATACAATCCAACAATATAACCGCGATTTTTTGCAACATGATTATCCAACCGATGTGATTAGTTTTCCTATTGTTGACCGCCGCCGCGAAGGATATCTCGAAGCGGAAATTCTGGTGTGTACACAAATTGCTCTGGATCGCGCCGGAGAATTTGGCTGGTTGCCGGAAGACGAGTTGTTGCTTTACATTGTTCATGGAATTTTACATCTTGTCGGTTTTGGCGACACAACTCCCGAAATCCGAACTGTAATGCAGCAAAAAGAACGCGAATATCTCGCCCAACTCGGAATTACCGTTCCCAAATGGAACCTCGACGATTGGGAAGAACCAATAAACGAAAATTAAAAAAAATGCAATTTTTAACGCGAAACACACGAAAATGCACAAAAAAAGTGGGCGATCCTTTCGCTGAAAGGTCGCGCCGGTTGAGTCGTTATTGACTCCAAAACGGAAAGAAATACAATTTGCCAACATTAAACTGATTCACCGTCGGCGAGTACGCCGACGCGACCTTTTAGCAAATAGCAAAAGGTCGCCCGCCTCATAATTACCGACCTTTAAGACAGTTACAATAATATTCGTAACTTTTTTCATTACAATTACAACAAAACATTATTTATAATAACAATGGCTCAGGAAAAAAAATCGAACGAAAATAAAAGACGAAACAGTAAAAAGTCCGGCAGGCATTTTGGGAAACGGCGCGGAAATTTTGTCGATTCCTTCCGTTGGGGGTTCGTCAAAGATGAAGATCAGGAAGATGTTGGTACTGATGATGAGTTGTATTATGGTGAACCGGATGAGTCGGAGTCTGAAATTACGAAAAAACCGAACAAAAAAAGTTTCGGCAAACCGCAACAGTTACAGAAAACAATTGCGGAAACTCCAGAGGTAAAGAACACCGAATCAAAAATTCCGCCTGCCAAAACAGGGAAAAAACGAAACAAAAAAACTGCAAAAGTAAACCGGAACGATAAAATAGCGATTCTTCCAGATGTTGCGGAATTGCCGTTGTTCGACAGTGATGATGATGACGATTTAAATCTTCCGAGTTACGGACGTACTCCGGTTCCGACCGACGAGGAATTAGCCCGTGCTGCTTTGTTACAAAAAGAGAACCCCAAACCCCGGACTGTCAGTCCGCCGCCTAAACCGGTAATATCTGCACCAACAAAACCGAATATTGTTCCGGTAACATTACCGGCTTCAAAAACTGTTCCGGTAAGACAGAAAAAAGAGCAAATGGTTTGGGACCCCGATAAACGGGAATATGTTCCGCTTATTATTCCTGAAAAAACACAGGATAAAATGTTGGACAAAAAAACGGAACAAAAATACACTCCGCAAGTTGACCGTCAATCTTTTCAAAAAAACAGGCAACCGAAAAAAGAACCGGCAAAAAAAGAATATTCGACAAACGAATCTATTTCTGAAACTAAATTATCGAAAACAAGTAATGCGGAACAAGAACCGGTTGCGGTTCGGAACAAGAAAAAACGTTTACGTAACAAAACAAAGACGCACCGCGAAATTTCCACTCCGTCTCAGGAATCACGCACCGAAGAAACAAAGAAGACAACGGGAACACAAGATTTGACAACGAAAAATAAATCCCGTACAGAAAGTTGTGTAAAAAATAAAACAAAAACCAATGTAAAAACCGAAACGAAAACTGATTTCGGAAAAACGAATCCGCCGCCGCAATCCAAACTGCAAACCGGAAACGATTCTTTGGAGTTACAAAATCAGCGTGAACGCCGTGAAAACCGGAATCGGGACATTTATCGTTCAATATCTCCGTCGGTATATTTGCATCGTGGTGAGATTCCGCCGTTGGTCGAGTCGAAAATTCCGGATCCGGCGGATATTGAAGCGGAAGTCAGCGGGTTTGCCGAACTGGGAGTTTCCGAAACAACATTGGAGGCGTTAAAAATTGTCCGTTATTTAGAACCGACCCCGATTCAATCCGGTGTTTTCAAACAAGTCAAAGCCGGTGCGGATGTTATGGGGCAGGCTCAAACGGGAACCGGTAAAACGGCGGCGTTTTGTATTCCGATTATCGAAGGTGTCGAAGAATGTCCGCCGGGCAATGATCCTGTTGCGCTTATTCTTGTTCCGACGCGGGAACTTGCTGTTCAAGTTCGCGATGAAGCGGTTCGGCTTGCTTATGGACGTGATATTCGATTGACCGCTTGTTACGGCGGAAAGCCGCTCGGTAAACAAATCACAAGACTTCGTGAAGGTATTGATCTGATTGTTGGAACACCGGGTCGGATTCTTGATTTAATAAACCGCCGCGCCCTTGTTCTGGATCAATTGCGATGGGTTGTTCTCGACGAAGCAGATCGAATGCTTGACATTGGTTTTCGTCCTGATATTGAAAAAATTCTGAAACGAACTCCGTCGGATCGTCGAACGTTGTTATTTAGCGCAACACTTCCGCCGCCGGTAATCCGTCTTGCGGAAAAATATATGAAATCGCCGGAAGTTCTCGATTTTTCCAATAAAAGTCTTGCGGTTGAAACGATTGAGCAATTTTATGTTACGGTTGATCCTGAACGAAAATTCGAGGCGTTGGTTTATTTACTTAACGAACAGCAGCCGAATCAGGCGATTATTTTTACCCGAACCAAACGCGGTGCAGACCGTTTGGCGAGACTTCTTGCCAAACAAGTGGACAGTCTGGCGGCAATACACGGTGATTTGGCACAAAGTGAACGTGATCGGGTGATGGGACAATTCCGTTCCGAAAAGTTACGGTATCTTGTCGCAACCGATGTGGTGGGACGCGGGATTGATGTATCGGGAATTTCTCACATTATCAATTACGATATTCCTGCTTTTTGCGACGATTATATTCACCGTGTCGGGCGAACCGGACGAATGGGACGTGAAGGCGTTGCTTATACTTTTGTAACAGTACAGGAAGGTTCGGAATTGACGCGGATTGAAATGCGTATCGATAAACTCCTGAAACGGGCTGATTTGAAAGGGTTTGAATCATTTGCGAAACCAAGTGATCCCAACGCCGTTCCTGACGATGAAATATTGCCCGACCCCAAACCGGTCTATGGAAAACCTGTACGAAAAATCCGTAGGGCATTATAATTTCTGTTCTCAAATTCCGAAACAATCAGGAAAAATAAATTGAAATAATCCCAGACAAGTCAATCAAGGTTATAGACAGTAGGATTGCAAGTTTTCTTCCGCCCTGCAAGGGCACGTAACAACCCACCGCAACGCGGTGGGTTGTTATGCACTGCCCCTAAAGGGCAGTGGTTTCAAGTTAAGCGAATGAAGTTAAAAATAGGGAGTTTATCTGTAATATTAAATAAATTAAAAGGTTTGGTCAATTTTTGTATTTTTGCGAATATTTTTTGATTCGAT
>JAISBG010000016.1 GCA_031266315.1 Planctomycetaceae bacterium
GAATCGGGATTTTGAAGGATTTGTTTACCTTGCAGACAAAAAGTGCCGTCTTGGATAAGAGCATTTTCGATCCAAACGATTTCATCGTGAATATGGCTGACAACCGTGTTGTATTCATACGCAAGGTGTTCCATCTGCGGTATTCACGTCAATACTGGAGTGTCCAAAGGAGTTTGGTCTCCAAGAAGATGCGGCTAGGGCGTCCGCCAAATTTATGACGTTCGGCATCGGCAACACGGAGAATAGAAAGCAAGTGGAAAAACGTCGGCTTCGTCACGCCAAAAAACTTTTTGAATTGGCATCACTTTGCTTAAGAGCTTTAGTAACTTCAGGGGAATACATAAGAAAAAAATCGGTGAAAGATAACTAAGGAAGGAAACTGCCCACAGAATAACAATAACCCTAAAGTTACGCAAGAGCAATTGAGGGAAAAAATGAAAATAAGGTTAGAGAAAAGGTCTAATTTTAAATTTTGGAAAAAATTCAGGTTATTTTTACAATATGCCGATAAAGCGGTAAGAAATTTTTCTGATTCTACCGGATTTGGTGTCTGTTAAATTATAGAAGTGTGGCAAATTGCGAATGCCCTGAATTAGAAAATGGTCATGATTACATCTTGTTCCAATCAATACAAGGGCAGCATACCTCTAGAAAATGTAATACAAAAATGGAACCGCTAACACAATCCGAATACACTCAATCAAAATACTTTGAAAAAAAGCGTCCGGTTTCTTGGAATGGTTTTGACGTGTTCTTGCTGTTTTTCCTTTGGCTCATGTTGTTGGGCGGAGGTGTCAGAATTATGTTGCAAGTTTTTTCAGAACAAACCAACTCGGATAATATTTCGATTACGGCTAAAACAACAACCGATCATCCGCTTTCTCAACTCTTAGAACAAGGTAAAGAATCACCAATTATTTTATTTGTTGCTTTTTTCTGTGGTGTTTTCACCGCTCCGCTAACTGAAGAATTTTTGTTCCGTCTTCTTTTTCAAGGTTGGTTGGAAAAAAAATCAAACGATTGGAAATCAAACAATACATATTCGGAATATTTTCCATTACGTTTTTTATTCCTACCGGGATTTTTTTCTATTTTTGTTGTTTCTTTTCTTTTTGCCTTAGCGCACGGCGGAAAACGGATAGAGCAACCGGTCGATATTCAATTTTATTCAATGGTTGGAGTTGGAATTGTTAATTTATTTCTGTTTTGTTTTGGAATGTTTTATCTGAGGGTTATTCGCGGAGTTGCCGTTCAGGAACTCGTATTCAGAACAAACCGGATTATTTTTGATTTATGCCTTGCTGCAGGAACATTCCTTGTATCCGCTCCGTTTATTTTGTATTTACACTGGCTGTTACGTAACAATTTTCCTAATAGTATTACTGATCCGGTGCCGCTTTTTATCTTTTCAATAATTCTTGGTATGTTGTATTATCGAACCGGTCGTTTATTTCCATGTATTATGCTCCATGCTTTCCTGAATGGTTTTAGTTTTGCGGTTCTCATTTTTTTGAGTTGAAACGGAAATTTCGTTAAAGATAGGCAATCATCGGGTGGGCTATTTATGAAAAACTTTTCAGCGAAAGTTTTTCATAGGAATTCTCCTTGTAAAAAAATTGAAAAAGTTAAAAACTGAAAGTTGAAAATTAGTTTAATAGTTTATAACTACGTTAGGGTTGTATTATTGAACACGAAAGGCACGAAATTTTATTTTTGTATTTTTTCGTGTTTTTTGTGCCTTTCGTGTTCAAATCTTAAATCGTGGCGGCTAAAACATCGTCGATTAGGTCAAGATCGTAATTACTCCAAAACGCATTGAGAGCGGCGTTGGCGGATTGGGATTGTAACGGTTTTTTCAGGTTGTAAATATTGGAAAATGTTGCGCGATATGTTTGACCGTCCTGATAAACGGCAACAAGCATATAATCGTTGTTTACCAGAGGATTGTTATCTGTCCAACTACCAATATTATCGTTGTTAAAAGTAAGATTGCCGGAAATATTTTTTCCCGCGCGGAATATATTGTAACTCACACCCGGTTCCGCTTCCCACAGTAATTTGATTTTTCCGTCCGATGAAACTTCATAGCCCGTAATTTCTACAGGTTTGGCGGTTGTGTGAACAACAGACATTGTTACACTGGAAAGTTGTTGCGTTGCTTTGTGATACGCCATCAACGCATAACCTTCAACTCCCGATGCGGAAGGATTGGTGTCAATATAACTATTATCGTTGCCGAAATTAACAACAACTCGTCCGGCTTTGTACAATACATAAGTGTATTCGTTACCGAGATTCGTCCATTCCAATGTTACACTATTTCCGATGTTATTGTAAACCGGTTCCATAACAAACATGGGTGTATCAACAATAACTTTACCGTTGTTATCTGTTTTGGCGGCGGTTTTGGCGGTTAATGCGGTATAACCGGAATTACCCTCGTTCCCGGTTGCTGTTACACGGTATTCGTATTGAGTATTGGCGGTTAATTGACTATCAACAAACCTTGATTCCGTTCCTGCATAAATTGTTTCAAAAATGCCGGAACTGTTTTTACGTTGCAAAATATATCCGGTTGCTCCGTTTACGTTATTCCAGTCAAGGAAAATAGTTGTTTGAGCAACGGCAACATAACGGAGATTCGCCGGCGGTTGTAACGTTATTTGATTGGGATAATATTCATACGCGCCGATATCAACGTAACAGTTATTGATACGATTATTTCCGGCAAGGTCTTTTGCGATTCCTGAAATGTAACTGTTATTGCCTTTATTGATTGCCTGCGAATTATTAGCCAAACGGTAATCACCATTTTTCGCATCAATAAAAAGCGGCAAACTTGAATCATATTGATAATTCGTACCAATAACACCATTCCAATTTGTAAAACCGGTCAGATTATTGGAACCTTGAGTTGTTGCAAGATTTTGATAAATATCTTCAGATGAATTTTGGGCAATAATTGTGTTGTAAAGTGTTGTTGTACCGGATTTAGTGTTGAAAATTCCGCCGCCGTGATAAGAAGCGGTATTTGCGGCAATCGTACAGTTTGTTACATTTAATTTGCCGGATGATTCATTGTAAATTCCTCCGCCGGAATAGGCGATGTTTTCCGAAACTCTGCTATTTGTTACGGTTAATATGCTGTTTGCTCCTATATTGAAAATTCCTCCGCCGTAAGAAGAAGCGGTGTTTCCTGAAACTGTACTGTTTATTACGGTTAATTTACCGTAACCATTCATAATTCCGCCTCCATCATAAGAAGCAGTATTTCCAGAAAGGATGCAATTTGTTACAATTGACGTACCCCAATTGTTAATTCCGGCACCGTATGAATTGGTTGAATCGCCGGTTGCTTTTCCATTGGTAATAATCAATCCGGCAAGACCGACATCGGTATTTGTTTTAATATTGAAAACTCGTGATAACTGATTGGCATCAACGGTCAAAGTATTTGTACCAAGTGAAACAATAGTAATACTTCCATACGTTACGGCGTTAATATCAATGGTTAATTCCGTACCGGAAAGTGTGATTTTATTTTGTGTTTCGGTTGTGTGTAAAATGATCAAATCGTTTGCGGTCGTTGCGGCGGCTTGGGCGATTGCCTTACGAATATTTTCGTCCGATAATTGCGATGCGGCAATTTCGATAATATTGTAATCATTTTTATTTGCCGAGAGATTCAAGTCGGCGTACTGAGAACGAATTAAATCAAAATCACTTACCGTTCCCGGCAATCCGGTAATCGTTATGGGATTTTTGAAATAAACTGTTTCGGAAACATAGTCTCCTCCTTCGGCGCGGACATAAACGTAATACGTTCCGGCGGGAATATTTTCCGGTGTCCAGCCGTTGTTTTTTAGTTCGCCGAGCGTGGTTGAGTAAACCGGTTCACCGTTAAAATCGCCGTTATTCTGATCGAGAAAGAACGTTAATTTTGTATCAGGTGTTCCGTTGGGAATATCGACATCGAAAATAAACTGTTGATCATTGTTTCCGCTTGTAATTGATTTCGTTACAACTTCCATCGGTTCAACGAAAGAGTATAACGACGGAGTGATTGTTCCTGTTACGCCGTCGATTTCGTATTTCCATGCCGCAATTTCCGAAACGGAATAAGAGTTCACCAGATAAGTTCGGGTTGTTTCGCTGCATAATTCTGTAACGAATTCAAATTTTCCCGACGCCAACATTTGCGCTTCGGTTAATTTTGTTCCGTTGGATAGCGTAATAGTTCCTGTTGCGCCGGGAGCGGCATTGTCCCAGTTTAACATTAAGAGATAATCTTCCGCACTTTCCGCCTTTGCTGTAACAAATGATTGAGTTGACAGAGATTTTTGTGTTGCAGCACCTTTGAATAAATCCAGATTGATTTTTCGGATACCATTGACAACAAAATCTGAAACAGGATCGTTACCGGAATAAATTTTGAACTCAAGTTTTTTGCCCAGAATATTTGTTTTTACTGCAACATAATCATCGGAATTATTGTTATTCTCTGTGTAGAACATTTCCATACTTCCTTTGGCGAGATTCATTCCGCCCCAAGTTCCAAAAACGGCTTGTTTCGGAATATTAATTGCGCCGGAAGCACTGGCATAAAGAGTCGGAACTTCTTCTCCGTAACGATAAGCAATTTTTCCTTCCGCTTCAATCAATCCGTTCAAAACGTTTAGATTGACCTTTCCTTCTTGATTTTTAATTGTTCCATTATTCCAGTTATAACCTAATTCACCGCTAACACTTAATAGTGATCCGGCGAGGGATAATTTTCCGTTCAATTTTGCGTAATCTTTACCGGCAGTGATACCTCCTTCAAATGCAAGGGGCGTACCTTCAAAATCAAAGAGTTTGTTCTTAATCTTAATTGTCGGTCCGACGGAAAAACCGATTGTACCGCCGATACGAAAATCACCTGTTTCGATATTATCGACTGTAACACCAATCTTTTGCAAATAAATCGGAACATTTCTTACCTTGACCAAAAGTTGATTCATGTCGGTTGCGGAAGCGGATAATTTATTGATCCGATTATTCACAAATTCGATTCCCACTTCAAGCGAAGGCGCGTCAAGAATTCCGCTTTTCGGGAATTGAATTTTTGTTTTGGCGTTAATTGTTTTCGCAACAGTATCATAATTAATTGTTGTTCCTTTTAATCCCCAACCGTTTGGGAATTCAATATCGGGAATGGTGAACGTGCCTTTTTCGTTCAGTAAATTCGTGAGATTCACGATATTTTTTATTGTATTTCCGCTATTTTGACGTGCTTCTTCCGCTGTTTTTCGGAAAAATAATTGCGGGGCGGGAGTAACACTTGCAGTTGCCAAAAGACCGGCATAGTAAGCGTCTTCGTAATGAAACCAATCATCATTCAGATCATTTGTACCAATTATTCCGACGGAATAATTATTGTAATTTTCGAGTTCGGAAAAGAGAGCGGTGTGTTTCATGGACGGATTAAAATGATCAATTTTATGAATATAAGCCGTTCCATTAATAAACGCTTCACCGAACATGCTCACCACATCACCGCTGGTAATGTGGTGAACAACCTGACAATTTCCGGCACGATTATTAAATAGTCCGGCGGCTTCTTTGGAAATTCCTGTTGCATTATAAGTTAAAACACTGTCAAGTGTTCCGCCTTGTGAAACAAAATCAGCGGCAAACCATTGAGCAAGAGTACCGCCGAGCGAATGACCTGTTACGGTAAATGTTCCGTTGGCGGCGGCGTTGTTCGCCCACTGTAAAATTTGTTGCCGTGTTGTTACATTATAATATTGATTGTACCCGACACCGTTTGGGTTGAGGTCGGATAAAACATCGAACGTGTCGCTTGTCCCGCGAAAAACAAGAACCGACCTTTGTGTTCCATTAACTGTTCGTGTCAGACCGGCGGCATAAAGACCCAAACTGTTCGTAAATATTTGTGAAACAGTATATTGCCCGATTTTTTCGCCGACAGAATGGTTACCGTAAATCAGTTGTTTGGCAATGACTTCAAGTGAAACATTATTTTCTACGTCTGTTATTACTTCGGCAACGCTGGTACGGAGTTTCAAACCGACAAATGCCGTATTCCTCATTTCACAATAAATCCTTTCTCCGTTCAGAGACTCATCAAATGTAAACTTGCCGTTAATCTCTATAATCATATTCGAACTTACAATGTTTCCATTTTCGTAATACCAAATATAAGTTGTTCTTCCGCCGCCGGCATTGTACTGCGATTGTAAACCGTTAAAAATCGTTTGGGAGGAAATGAAACCGTCTTCGCCAATCGGAATGTCCTTCTGCGGATCAAAATAATAATATTCGATGCTGAGATGTGGTAGTGTGGCAAAAGTCAATTGATTATTGTAGCAATATAGTGTCTTCAGATTTGTACAGCCGGAAACATTCAGCGAAGTCAATTGATTATTGTAGCAATATAAAAGTTGCAGATTCTTGAGACCGGAGAGATTTAGCGATGTAAGTTGATTATCGGTACAAGTTAGAACGATCAGGCTCGTACAGCCGGAAACATCCAACGTGGTTAATTTATTATTGGAACAAATTAAGCTTGCCAGATTCGTGCAACCGGAAATATTCAGCGAGGTTAATTGATTATCGTAACAACTCAAGGATGCCAGATTCGTGCAACCGGAAACATTCAGCGAGGTTAATTGATTATCGTGACAATGCAAGAGTTCCAGATTCGTGCAACCGGAAACATTCAGCGAGGTCAATT
>JAISBG010000021.1 GCA_031266315.1 Planctomycetaceae bacterium
AATCCAATAATTACGCTATCCGACCATTTGTTTAACAAAATTTGAGTACTATTCCCTGGTCCACAACCAATATCAATTATATTCTTTGGATTTTTTAAATCAATTTTTTCCACTAAATCAATAGATGGTTGTGTCCTTTCATTTTTAAAAACCAAATATTCATCAGGATTCCAATCTTTCATAATATATCTTCTCTCGATTCATAGTGTTTCGATATATTCCAAATATTCTAATAAAATACTTAAAGTAACTTCTAAAAACCTATTTTTTGACAGGATTTACATAATTTACAGGATAAAAATCAAATAAAATCCAGTAAATCATGTATATCTTGTCAAAAAATAATCATTGCTATTTGTTAAAAGTTTTTAGAAGTTGCTAAAAGCAGAAGCAGACGATCCTCTAAAGACTCAACCGGTTTATTTTATCACTGAACTCGGTAACAATGTTGCCGAACGAACGATGGCAGAAATTATTGATGTTCAACTCGTCGAAAAATAAATTATAACCGTTCACCCAACAAGCCAATATTTCACCGAAACATCACAAACTAAAAAACCACTCCACCAGATGAGTTGCTATAAATAGATTGAGTTCGTATTCTATTCGGTATTTTCACATTTCTGTCCCGTTAGGGACAATATGTTGGTAGAAAAACAATACCAATCAAAAACGCTCGTCCCGTTAGGGACGAAATGTTGGTGAAATCAGGTAACCATCATTAACCTTACCAACATGGCATCCCTACGGGATGCCGACAATTTGTTACATCGTTTTCTACCAGCATGTCGTCCCTAACGGGACGGGAAAATTCATGATCACAAAAAACAATCAAAGAAATGTTGTGAATTATCAAAAAAGTACCAATTTTATACCTCACGCAGTATAACCCTAACACAGTATAGATTATTTTTCCGTAACATAAACAATCCAGTGAATCCTTAAAAAATACCAATTTTATGCTCACACAGTATAAACTACCCAAAAGGATATTTCGATGAAAACGAAGTTAAAAATTACATTGTCAGTTTTTTTACTAACAATATTTTTAATCACATTAATCATATTTAGTAACAATAATAAGAACATATCGGATAATAATGAAACAATAACAGGTCTTATCCAAAAAGCCCAAAACGGCGATGCCGAAGCACAATGCAATCTTGGAATTTGTTACTACAATGGTGCAGGTGTTCCAAAAGATTTTACAGAAGCGGTCAAGTGGTATCGTAAAGCTGCGGAACAAGGACATACCGAAGCACAATACAATCTTGGAGTTTATTACTACCATGGTGAAGGTGTTCACAAAGATTTTACAGAAGCGGTCAAGTGGTTTCGTAAAGCTGCGGAACAAGGACTTGCCGCAGCACAATACAATTTTGGGATTTGTTACGAAAATAGTGAAGGTGTTCCCAAAGATTTTACCGAAGCGGTCAAGTGGTTTCGCAAAGCGGCAGAACAGGAAGATACTCAAGCACAATACAATCTTGGTATTTATTACTACAAAGGTGAAGGTGTTCCAAAAAATTTTGCGGAAGCAGTAAAGTGGTTTCGCAAGGCGGCAGAACAGGGAGATACTCAAGCACAAATCATGCTTGGAGTATGCTATATCCAAGGTGAAGGAGTTCCCGAAGATCCTGTAGAAGGGGTCAAGTGGTACCGTAAGGCGGCGGAACAGGGAGATACCGATGCACAATACAATCTTGGACTTTGTTACTACAATGGTAAAGGCGTTCCTAAAGATTTTGTCGAAGCGGTTAAGTGGTATCGTAAGGCGGCAGAACAGGGAGATGCAGAGGTACAATACAAACTCGGAAATTGTTATTTCCAAGGTAACGGCGTTTCCCAAGATTTTGTCGAAGGGGTCAAGTGGTATCGAAAGGCAGCAGAACAGGGATTTGCCGATGCACAATACCTTCTTGGACTTTGTTATAAAAATGGTGACGGTGTTCCTAAAGATTTTGTCGAAGCGGTTAATTTGTTTCGCAAAGTGGCAGAACAAGGACTTGCCGAAGCACAATACAATCTTGGTGTTTGTTATAAAAATGGTGACGGTGTTCCTAAGGATTTTGTCGAAGCGGTTAATTTGTTTCGTAAGGCGGCAGAAGAGGGAGATGCCGAAGCACAATACGTTCTTGGAAATTGTTACAATTTTGGTGAAGGCATTTCCAAAGATATGACCGAAGCGGTCAAATGGTATCGCAAAGCGGCAGAACAAGGACTTGCTCTGGCACAATACAATCTTGGATTTTGTTACTACGATGGCGAAGGTGTTCACAAAGATTTTACCGAAGCGGTCAAGTGGTTTCGCAAAGCAGCAGAACAAGGAAATGCTAAAGCACAATGCAATCTTGGTGTTTGTTATGATAATGGTGAAGGTGTTTCTAAAGATTTTGTCGAAGCGGTTAATTTGTTTCGTAAAGCGACAGAACAAGAATCTGCCGAAGCACAATACAATCTTGGAAATTGTTACAATTTGGGCGAAGGCGTTTCCAGAGACCCGACCGAAGCAGTCAAATGGTATCGTAAAGCGGCAGAACAAGGACTTGTCGCAGCACAATACAATCTTGGACTTTGTTATCTCAAAGGTTACGGCGTTTCCCAAGATTCCGTCGAAGCGGTTAAATGGTTTCACAAAGCCGCGGAACAAGGACACGAAGAGACAATTAAAATACTACGTGAATTGAATATCGAGTAAAATTTTTCTGATTCTACCGGATTAGGTGTTTCCCGCCGGAATAGTAAAATAATAGGTAATATTTCATAGGCAATCCTAAGGTGGGCAACCTTTGGTGGGTGGGCGACCTTTCGCTGAAAGGTCGCGTCGGCGTACCCGCCGACAGTGAATCAGATTAACGACAGCAAACCGTATTGCTTTCCGTTTTGGAGTCAATAATAAGTCAACCGGCGCGACCGCCCAGCGGGCGGATCACCCACCTCTTTTCGCGATTCTTTTGGTTTTGGCGGTGTTGGGGTGGTTTTATTGGAGTAGTCCGAGCATGTAGTTTGGAATTTGGTTCGCAATACCTAATGTACTAATATTAGATTGAACCAATATTTGAGCACGGGTTAGATTGGCGGTTTCCTCTGCAAAATCCGTGTCGCGAATCTGGCTTTCCGCTTTAGTAATCGCTTCCAATGTGTCATTGAGAACATTGATGTTCGTCTCAAAAGTTGCCTTTTGCATCGTACCAAGCCGTCCACGCGTCGATGTAATCGCAAGAATCGACTCCTCCACAATTCGAAACGCCTTGTTCGTGTCTCCGGTAAGCGAAGCATCTTGACCGCTACGAAGTTGATACATTTTGCCGGAAGCACCGCCTAACTTGACCGTGTTCACACTTTGAATCCCAAGCGTAATCTGTTGGTTCGAAACAACATCAGGACCAATTTGATAGGTTGCACCGCCGCCGGTTATTGAAAACGATGTTACGTATTCCGTGCTTGTTCCCGCCGCTTCCTCAA
This sequence comes from Planctomycetaceae bacterium, assembly GCA_031266315.1. GTDB lineage: Bacteria > Planctomycetota > Planctomycetia > Pirellulales > Thermoguttaceae > WRKP01. Next base: position 3,466 of record JAISBG010000021.1, read on the forward strand.
GCGTCATATCCAGCGAAAGTGTTGCCGTGTTCAGAGACACATCAAGTCCCCGACCAACCGCTTGCACTCCATTGATTAACGCTCCCACATCTTGACCATAAACTTTTTCGGCAGTTTTACCGTTTTTGTCATTCAACGTGAATGTTGTTTTACCGTCTTTTGTCGTTGCCTGAACATCAACAAACTGATCACTGCCGTATGCTAATGACTTGAAAATAAGGTAGTAATCGGTTGCGTCTTCTCCGAACAACAGTTTTGCTCCGTTCAACTCGCCCGCTGGCAACGCTCCGTCTTTGGTGATTAACGTATCATCTTGCATTGAGACAACTCCCGAACCATCACCATGTTGCAAAATCTCAAAAATATTCCGCGTTTGCGGATCATTTTCAATCAATTGCTCAATATCGTAAGCCGTCGTAATACCCGCCCGAAGATGAATCGTAATTGTTTTGAGATCATTATCCAGTTCAAGCTTCATTCCTTTTTCCGAAGTCGTTTGCGGTGTAATCAGATTGCCGCAATCGTCTTTGTCCAAACCGGTGTACTCGGGATCATCGCACGGATTGTCTTCGGAACCCGCAACATAATTGTCCGCATAGTGTCCCGTAACATTGCTGTCGTCCGCGTAAACAATCGTGTAACCGTTGTATTCCGGTCCGTTTTGTTTCGCAACCAAATCGTAAGAAGCGTCGATTCCGTTGTCGGAAGTCATCGTCCCCTTCGCTTTGGTCAACACAAGATGTTGTTGTTCGATATTATCGTTCCAGCCGACAAACTGAATATCATTGATGATCCATTCATCACATTCTCCCCGTGAAATGGTTGGAGCCAGAAGTCCGTTTCCGTAAGGATCGGTACAGTCGTCCCATTGGGCACCGGTGGGACGGACAATACTTGCACTAATATGATCAACCGATTCGGGGTCTTGCAAATCCCACCATGTAGCCAAATCACGAGCGGTTGTCTGAATATTACCACTTTCATCGGTAACAAGATGAACCGTAATTGCTCCTTTTTCGACCAGCCCGCCGGAAGTAACAATCGGACCGTCTTTAACAAAATTAATCAGCCCCTTACCGGATTCAGGATCAGAGGAATAGGTTCGCGTGTTGAACATTTTACCAACCACTTGATCGGTGTTCAGCAGCAACGCCGCATCGTTGGCATTCGGCTGCCTTACCGTAACAGTGCCGGTGTCATCGATAATTTCCTGATCCGTCATCCAAACAGTAACCGTTCCGCCAAGATGTCCGCCGGTGTCATTGGTGTTGGCAACTTCCGTAAACTGATTGACCTTGAGTCCCAAATATTGGAAGTTTCCGGTTCCGTCGTTGTAAGCAGCAGGATAAGGCTGATTGAGGTTGTTGGGATCAGTAAGAAGTTCATACGGATGAGTCGGAGGCGGAACTAATGTAGGATCGGTCGGCTGCGATAAATCATACATAACCGACGTATTCTGGGAATACGACAACTTGGCAACAAAACCAAGATTGGCATTGTTAATTGCCGCAATAACATCATTCGTGGTAATTTGCGGATACCACTCCGGATCCAACGGAGTCGTACCTGACGGCGGTGCATTGACCATCGAACTGTTAAGCGAAACACGGAGTTGGTTTGTTTTGGTATCAAAAACAACTTTGACCGCTTCCGCTTGCGTATCACTCGTCGTCATCATGACCGGTATATCATTGAACATATCACCGCGTTCCGTTGCGGTAACATAAAACGCCGTATTGGCAATATCATAACCGTCCGTTGATTTGAAAGTTGCCTGTGCTTCGGCGTAAGATTTTCCCGGATCATATTCGACCCAGCCGTTTTTGCGGTTCGGATCAAGACCATCAATCGGGGTGCTTGTGTACGAATTGTCGGGATTTTCGCTGATACGTTTATAAACAATTTGAACATCGTCATATTTTTCGCCTTTTTCATTGGCGGTAACAATAAGACTCGCTTTAGGGTCTTGAGCGGTCAGAATGGCGCGGGCGAAATCCAACCGGTCAGGAACTGTTGTCCGGTCAATCCAAAGTTCACTATTCCCCGGTTCCGACACAAACCGGATATTCGGCGAATTTTTTTCGCCCAAAAATTGCATGGCGTTTCCATCGTTTGGGTTGCCGTAATAAGCGACTTCCTCAAAGGCGGCAACAACTTGAGTACCGGAATTATTCGGAGACAGTTTCGCGGTAATAACCGGCGGATTGGTTGCGTCATAATAAGTTCCCTGAGCGTTGTATCCGGCGAGTTCAGCAATTAATTCGGGACACATGACCATTCCCCAATAAGCCGAATTATTGAGAGCGGTTACAAGTTCCGCCGCTGTGGTAATGACGTTACCGCCGGTAACTCCGTCTTTGAATACCCGATTAAATTCGGTTTTCGGTGTGAGCGAGACGACAGAGCCGTCGGTATTTGTGTGGTCATAATCGTACAGATGAATCACTCCCGTACCGTCGTTATCAACAGTTCGCAATACGCTAAACAAATCCGCCGCGCGTTCACTTCCGCGTGACGCCTGTTGCGTGGGATCAAACATCGCGACAATATCATTCGCCGTAATCGGATCGCTCGTAATCGGATCAACACTGTCCGACGGTAAAACAATAAACAATGTTCCTGCTTCACCGCCGCTGTTATTGGTATTACTGTAACCGCCCGGCGAATCGGTGGTGGGATCAAATGGAACAGTGGAATCGTAACTGTCGGTGGAAGCGTCCAACTGAACCCCCAAAACAGAACTATCGGAAGCGAAAAGTTCAAAATGTCCTTCCAGCTTCAAAGCGTCGTCAACCTGTTGAATGGTTGCCCCGTCTTTGAAATAGATTCTCAACGTTTTTGAAGTAATATTTCCGTCCGCATCTTTGATTTCGTCGTATCTTGCCAGAGTCGCGTTTACGGCGGGAATTTCATTATTTAAGTCCTCGATAAAAGTTACGGCAACATTATTGTACTTAGAACTGGCTTCTTTGGACTGAATGGTAAAATAGTTACCGGAACTCGCCAAATTGCTAATATTGGTCAATCCGTTGACATCACCGAATAACGCTTTGGAAACCGTCGGGTTGTCATTATAGTACGCATATTGATGCCCCGCCACACCGTAAGGATTTTGGGGATCGGCACCATTGGTGGGATCGCCGAAATATTCTTGGGTAAAACGTCCGTCCACGAAATGAATATTGGTGTCATTGTACTGGGCGCCCGGAATATTTGCTTCAAATTTCAACGCGTTGTTGTCGTGAACCGATTGACCGTTGGAAAAAATTGTGTTGTCAACATCATCGGCAATCGCATCTTTATATTCTTCCGTTTGGAGATAAACCAAAAGTTTAGCGGGGGAATTTTTATCAATGGGTTCTTCGTATTTTACTGTGATTCCTTCAGAAGTTCCTTTCAAATATTTAATTTCAACATTTCCGCCGTTGAGACCGGCAAGCCCTGCCGTGAGGATAATATCATTGTTCAAACCAAGACTGCTGGTCAAAATTGTACCGGGGATAGCGTCGGAACCGACTTCGGCAATAACACCGCTTGAGTCGGAGGAGGCGTTGACTGCTGTTGCAATATCAGTAACAGTTGCACCCCGCTGAAACGCTTGGGTCTTATAACCGTAATTCCCGCCCCATGACAAAACAATATCTTCTGCCAAGGCGGGATTATTGTAATACAACGCCGCTTTTTCCGCCGCCTGACGCACAGTAACATTGACATCAATAGGGGATTTCTCGGAACCGAAAGTTACCTGATGAACCGAAAGGTTTTTGAGATCATTCCGGTTTACGCCGGTCAAATCGAAATCTAAAGAACCGTCGAGCAGTTTCAACCCCATGAATGTGGTTTGCGAGGAAATCCGATCAATCGCATCCAGAGAAGCGTCTACCTGTAACTGATTGGCGGCGATCATTTCGGCACTCATGGCACCGGTGTTCGCGGCTTCGGTAACTAACCCGCGAATATCATTGAGCAGATTCGTTACTTCGTTTAGCGCACTATCGGCGGTAGCAATCATCATATTTGCCCGTTCCGTATTTTTGACCGCCATTTTAATGCCGGTCATATCCGACCGGAGCATTTCACTTGCAATCAAACCGGCTGGATCGTCTTTACCGCTATTAATTTTAAAACCGGTACTCAATCGTTCCAACGATGTTTCAAGCGCGCTCATATTTTGTCCCAGATTGGTTCGAGCAACCATCGCTGGAACATTCGTATAAATTCTCGTCACGCGATCATCTCCTTAAATCAAGAGAGGTGTCGTTGCATTCCGTAGAAACTCACGGGGTTTCCGTTTATGCGATCCTAACGTCTTGTTCGTTTTTACTGATTTTTCTTTTTATTTTTGGAAAAAGGATCCAACCGAATATTAGGAACAATCCAATGTTCCAGTCTTTAATAATCGAATTGATTGATTCGTAAGTTTTAATTTTGTTGGATTTTTTGCCAATACAAATCAAAACACTTGGTATTTTTGTAAGTGTTGTTCTGATTAGACAAAATAGGTAAAAATGAATGTAACTATTCAGTAGTATTTTTTTCTCTGCCTGAAAGGCAGTATTTTCATAACCGCAGGTCAGCGACCAAAAGTATCTACACATCTTTTTTGACACAATAGGCGCTATAGGTAAGATTGTAGGCAAGATAGGTAGAACAAGTTCCAAGTCCCTATGAATTTTTTTTGAAAAAAGTTCCGAAA
>JAISBG010000151.1 GCA_031266315.1 Planctomycetaceae bacterium
TGCGTATTTCCTGAATGGGTCTTGTGCGGGTGGAACATAAAAATACGCGATTCTTTCGGTCGTATTCATATCTTTTATTTCCTTATAAATCTTTGCCTGAATCCGACTCTTCATTTCGAGACAGTCAAAATCTTTCTTAATTGTTTTCATATTCTATCAATTCTTTAGGGTTTCTAATTTCAAGAACAATATGTCCCATTTTCATATTCACACTATTGTAACCTCTTATTCGGCTCAGATTCACAATGTGCTTAAAATTCCAACTCACCAATACGTCCACTTTGTTTATAGTAGCTATGGCAATATGCTGGCAATCTTCCAAACTCGCAGGTCCGACCACTTCTTCGGCAATATAACTTTCAGCAAGAACTTCGGCTTCAAGTGTCAGTTCTACATGCTCAAAACAATCTGCATCGTATTGCAATAATAAGTCCCTTACATGCGGAGGCGCATTAAGTAACTCTTTTTTCAACACACCTGATAATATGAACGTAACTTCTTTGTTTTTTAAGCGTTCAAATAATGCTTGTGTCGCGTCAAAAAATTCTTTGTCGAAAAATCCGCCAACAATCGAAGTGTCAATATATATTCTCTGTTTCATCGCAATTATCTCGGTGTCCTCTGTAAACTCTGTGGTAAAAAAAAGTATTTTCAGAGATGCCCAGAGAAAATCAAAATCGTTAATTAAGCGGAATAGATTTGTTTATTCAAATCGGGTTTACCGTTTGGGGCGTTTAGGATGTCGGTTTCGGGTGTGGCGTCGTCGAAAGGGTCGAACCATTTTTCGTCAAACGTAACACTTTTGCCTTCGTCGGCGGCAATATTGGTTACGAGGGCAATTACCGAATCGACCAACGCTACTTTCGGATTGCAGCGCGGTTGCAATTTCGTATCGGCGTTATTCGGATTCACCCGAATGCACCACGCCCAATGTTCCAACTCTTCCGCATAACCCCGACTGACTTCCGCCTTCACCGCACCGCCAACCGCTTTTTGAGCCGGACCGCTTGATTGCGTGTCCAACGCCGCTCCGTCTGTTTTTGCGGAAACCTTGCTTCCCGAATCGTCGCTGCGGAACAATTGCGAATCGCTTTCCGTTTCCAAAACCAATGTTCCATCCGTTCCGTAAACAATTTCACCGTAACCGCCGAAACCATTGCCGTTAATCGTTGAATATTGAACACAAATTTTCCGTTTACGTCCAGCCGGAGTTTTGTCGTTGTAATCCGGTGCAGGAAATTCAACCAGCGTGGTGATGTGGTCGTTTGCCTCACGGTCAAGTTGGAAAATGTTGCGGTTTGCCGAAACATGAACCTTGAGCGGATGAACCTTTTCACCGCGAGGAGCGGAACTATTGGTTTGATCAAGATAATAATCACGGTTTGCCGCAAGAAAAATGCTGGCGGCATCGAGTTGGTGCGAACCGAGTTCGACCATCAGACCGCCGCCGGTACGCCGCCAAAGACGCCAACGCAACAACTCTTCAGCGGCGGGACGTTCGTATTTTTCGCCGCTTCCTTCAAACACGCCGTCCTCGTAACCGTAATCCTTTGCCGATTTGAGTTCCAATCCGAGATACGGTCCCCCGTTTGCCAAAACGTAATCGGCAATCTGCGACTCTTTCAGCGCCACCTTTTTCGACCATTCCTCAATCGCCGAACCGCGTGCGTTGTTGAGTTCCCGTTTCCACGCCCGAAGTTCATTTTCGAGTCGCGCCGCCTGCAAGTCGGTGGGTTTAATCTCTTTCGGCATGGGCATTTGCCAACTGTCGCCGCCGGGCGAATTGTTCCGATGCCATTGAGCGCGAATGTAATGAATATTGCCCAACAATCCTCGACGAATTTGATCAACCGCCTCTTGATACAAAATATTGTAATGACGTTGATGACCGGTTGCCAAATGTTTATGAGTTTCGGCGGCGGCACGAGCCATTTCCTTGCAGTTGGCAACACTGTGTCCCATTAGTTTTTCGGTCAGAACGTGCAACCCCTGACGCATCGCGTACACCGCCGCCGGAGCATGCAAATGCAACGGCAAACCGATAATAATCGCTTCAACACCGTCTTTCTTCGCGTTTTTGATGAGTTCCCGATAATCGGTGTACACCCGAATATGTTTCCGTGCTTCGTGTTCTGTTTTCCAGTGGTAAACGGAAAGAAGACCTCGTCGGGCTTTGAGTGCTGCGGGCGAGGACACATCACCGTAAAAAGCGCGGTGTTGGTTGTAAGGGCGAATGTCGGCAATCGATTTCACCTCAATATAATCGGGGTTGATAGCACCGAGAAGGACTTGACCTTCGTCTCCGGTTCCAAGAACTCCAACACGAATCGGATGACCATGCGTTGCGTTGTAGCCGAAATAAAACGCTCCGGCTCCAACAGCCGGAACTGTTGCCGCAAGCACTCCGCCCTTGAGAAAATCACGCCGTGAACAATCACAATTTGAAGATGTTGTTTCTGTCATCGTAATAAAATACCGGTTGTTCCGGCTATGTTAAAGTATATTAAAGGAAAGGGTAAAAAAGGAAACTTGTCATAATATAAACGTGACTATTCAGTGGAATAGCCCGATAGGGCTTCATTTTCATAACCGCAGGTCTTCGACCTGCGGTAGTACCGCGATAAAAACCCGCCGCCTGAAAGGCGGGATTTTAAATAATAGCGGCAACGGGTTAATGGGTTAAAAATCCTGCCTTTCAGGCAGTGGTCTCTTTGGTTCACAGCCGCAGGTCGCTGACCTGCGGTTATGAAAATACTGCCTTGCAGGCAGAGAAAAAAATACTACGGAATAGTTACTTTTCAATTTTTTTATTGTACCATTTGGGCTAAAGAAAAAAAGAAAAGGCAGGCAACAATTTTTAAAATTTTATTTTTTTTCCGAGATACTCTGTCAATGCTTCATGTGTAGTCAGCCATATTCCGTTTATTTTGACGGCATTGAGTTGACCGGTTCTTGCGAGGCGTGACAAATATTCCGCGCGATAACCGCAATATTCCGCAGCGTCACGCATATTGAGATAGCCGTA
>JAISBG010000206.1 GCA_031266315.1 Planctomycetaceae bacterium
ATTTCGAGAAGAATCGTGTACGTTTGTTCGCCGGTTACGACGCCTACGTCAATGGTCAACAAGTCTTACACACCGGTAACGCCGGTCTCGTGTACGGTTGGTAAACAACCTGCTTTTCCCGTTACATTAAAACTTTCTTTTCTCCTAAATGGTATCCAATTCTAAAAAAATTGGATACCATATTTGTTTATCGTCGGTAATACACTGTGTTAGGGTTGTACCGAGTCTCGTATTTTTCTATAACTTCTAAAAACCTATTGACAGGATTTAATAATTTATTGGATAAAAATTGCCTGATTCTACTGGATTAGGAGTTTCCCCAAAATAGTAAAATCATTGGTAATATTTCAGCAGAATCTTCATTAAAGGTAAGCAATCATCAGGTAGGCAACCCTTTACAAAAGGTGGGCAATCCGCCCGCTGGGCGGTTGCGCCGGTTGAGTCATAATTGACTCCAAAACGGAAGGCAATACAAATTGCCGTCGTTAATCTAATTCACAGTCGGCTATCGCCGACGCAACCGTTCAGCGAACGGTTGCCCACCTTTTATAAAAGATTGCCCACCTTTTGTAAAAGATTGCCCACCTCTTTCCATGAATTTTCTTGTGTTTTGTGTTTAAAGCGGAGAAGACTGATAATAGTGGAGAGTGGGGGACGCTAGCAAATTTAGTACGTTGCGGTACAATTCCACATGCGAACTATCCACTATCAATTCTCCACTTTCCACTATTTACTGATTTTTATTATGTATAAGAAAATTGGTTTTTTATTATTATTTTCTACGGTTTTCTGTTTTCATTTGTTTGCGGAACCGGTATTGCCGCCTGACCGGACGGTTTTGTCTAATTCAACCAATTTAAGTGATTTGTCTTATTCTCCCAAAACCGGTGTTACGAAACTTCTTCGGTTTCCTGATATTCACGGTAAAACTGTGATCTTTTGTTACGGCGGCGATCTTTGGAAAGTTTCCTCGAAAGGCGGTACGGCAACTCGTCTCACCGCTCACGAAGGTCTTGAAATTTTTCCGCGTTTTTCGCCGGACGGTAAATGGATTGCGTTTACCGGACAATATGACGGCGATGAACAAGTTTATGTTATTCCGTCCGGCGGCGGAATTCCGCGTCAATTGACTTTTTATCCTTCCGTCGGTCCCTTGCCGCCGCGACGCGGTTATGACAATATTGTTTACGGTTGGACACCGGACGGCAAGAATATTTTGTTCCGGTCGCTTCGCGATTCCAACTCCGTTACCGAACTCGGTACGCTTTACACGGTTCCGTTTCGCGGCGGTTTGCCGAAAAAAACCGGAATGCCCACCGCCGGAGCCGGTGATTTTTCGCCGGACGGGACGAAAATCGTGTATTCACTGTTGTTCCGCGATTTCCGTTCGTGGAAACGTTACGAAGGCGGTTGGGCGCAAGATTTGACGATTTTCGATTTGGAAACCAAAGAATCCAAACTGCTTGATCATCATCCGCGAACCGAGCGTGAACCCATTTGGATCGGCGACAAAATCTATTTCACTTCCGACCGAACCGGTACCATGAACCTCTTTGAATATCACACAAAAACAGAAGCGGTTGTCCAATGTACCAATGAACGTCAATGGGATATTCGTTGGGCGTCCGGCGATAAAGAAGGGCAAATTGTTTATGAACTCGGCGGTGAATTGGTTGTTTATAACACGAAAGCCGCGCAAGATACCGACCCGTTTTCAAAAATCAAGGTGCGTGTTCCGCATGACGGTTTGGCGATGCGTCCCGCCCGAACCAATGTCAGCGGGAATATTGAACATTATGCCGCCGCGCCCGGCGGAAAACGTGTTGCAATCACTGCACGGGGCAATCTGTTTACGGTTCCGACGGACAAAGGTTTTGTACGGAATTACACTCATTCCGGCAACGCCCATGAACGTTTTCCGGTCTGGTCGCACAACGGTAAAACAATCGCCTACATCTCCGACCAAACCGGCGAAGATCAACTTTATTTGCAGGAAGTTCAGGGAACGAAAACGCCGTTGCAATTAACCAAGACGTTCAAAGGTCAACTCGATTATTTGCGGATTTCACCTTGCGGGCGTTATCTTTCCGTGAGCGATTGCAACGCCAAACTCTGGATTGTCGCTGTGCAGGGCAATGAACATTTTAAGCAGGGAATTCCGACGGAGGTTGTAACGGCGTTGCACGGCGGAACGCCGGTCGGGTCTTGGTCGCCGTGCGGCGGTTATCTCGCGTACATTTTGTTCGACCCGCAAGGATTCGGGCAACTTCATATTTATGAACTCGCAACAAAAAAATCCCGCCCGATTACCGACCCGATGTTCGATGTTCGCGAACCTGTTTGGGATCCGGCAGGCAATTACCTTTATTTTCTGTCCCGCCGTGAATTTGCTCCGCAACATAGTTCGGTGGAATGGAATTTTTCCGGCAATCGCGATAAAAGTCTTTTCGTTTTGACATTGCGAAAAAATAACACGAATCCGTTTGCCCCCCAATTTGACGACGCAACAACTCCCGTCTCGCAAACTCCGCCCGCAACTCCTCCGAAATCCGTCCTCGAATTTGCCGCTGATTCCGCAACAGAATCCGCGACGGAATCCACAACCGAACCTGCAATAGAAACAACCGATACCAATACCGATACGGACGGCAACGCAACAAAATTGACGCCGAAACCGTCGGTTCGCAAACCGACTCAAATAGATTGGGACGGTCTTGCGAATCGGGTTGTCCGTGTTCCGGTAACGTCCGATAATTATGACGACCTTTCGGCAAGCGGACAATTTTTGTATTATCTCAAACGGGACGCTTCCTTTTACGGACGTGAACCGGAACGAAAACCGCGTTTAATGATGTATGACTTAAAAGAACGCAAAGAATCGCTCCTGCTCAATGATGTGGACGGCTATTCGTTGTCGCCGGATTTTTCAAAAATTGTTTTCCGTTCGGGAAAAGTGTTGAAGGTTTGCGAACCGAAAACGGCTCCGAAAATCACCGACCTGAAAACGGATAAATTGTTTGTTGACCGTGTTCCGGCGGAAGAATGGGCGGAGATGTTCGACGAAACATGGCGGAAATTCCGCGATTATTTTTACGTTAAAAATATGCACGGTTATGATTGGGACGCTTTGAAACGTCAATATCAGGAACTTCTCCCTCATGTGGCTCACCGAAGCGATCTGAATTATGTTCTTAGTGAAATGGTGGCGGAACTGAATGTCGGACACGCTTATATTCAAGGCGGAGACTTTGTTCAGCCGAACCGTCCGGTTGTCGGTTTACCGGGTTGCCGGTTTGAACTGGATACAAAATCAAACCGTTATAAAATCTCAAAAATCTTTCGCGGCGAAAACGAAGAGTCAAAATACCGTTCGCCGTTGACCGAAATCGGAGTGAACGCCCAAACCGGTGATTATGTTTTACAAATTGACGGTATCGAACTGACCGGAAACGAAAACCCGTACCAATTATTACAACATCGGACTGACCCGATTACGTTGACGCTCAACACGGAACCAACGCTGAAAGGTTCGCGGAAAACAACATACGTTCCCGTAACAAGCGAACAAAATTTGCTCTATCTTGATTTTGTTCTGAAAAACCACGAAAAAGTAACGAAAGCAACAGACGGACGTATTGGTTATTTACACATTCCTGATATGGGAGCCGCCGGTTCTTATGAATTTTTGAAATGGTATTATCCGCAAATCCGTAAGGAAGGTCTGGTGATTGATGTCCGTAGCAATGGCGGCGGTAACATTTCGCAATGGATCATCATGCGTCTGAACCAAAAACTTCTCGGAACGCGGTTTGGCGGAACCAATATTTCTCCGGGAGCGTATCCGGGCAATGCTCGTTTTGGTCATCAGGTTTGCCTGATTAACGAAACTTCGGCGAGTGACGGTGATATTTTCCCTTATTATTTCCGTAAGGCTGGACTTGGTATTTTGGTTGGCAAACGGAGTTGGGGCGGCGTGGTTGGAATTTCGCCGCGCGGACAACTGCTGGACGGCGGAATGGTGTTTGTTCCTCTTCGCGGCACGAATGATGAAAACGGCAATTGGATTATCGAAGGCAAAGGGGTTGAGCCGGATATTGAAGTGGAAAACGATCCTAAGGCAATGCTCGAAGGTCACGACCCGCAACTCCAACGCGGTCTCGAAGAACTTCTCAAACGTATGGAAGCGGAACCCAAAAAATGGCCCAGCCAACCGCCTGACCCGATAAAAACAAAAGAATAATTACCGGTCGCGAAATTCCTGAAGCGAAAGAGCGGTAATATTCAGTTCGGCGGCTTTTTGCCGTAACTCAAAGTCATCGGAAAGAAGTTGAACCGATTTCTTTTCCAGAACAAACCGCTTCGTAACCGCAAGAATCTGATGATCACAAGCGTCATTACTTGTAACCGTTTGGAATTGCGGCAAAAAACGGCGGACTTCCGCACGCTCAACCCGCGTTTGCAACAAACGACCTGCCGGAAATTGACGGATAGCCGTTAATATTCGTTGAGATTTTCTTCCGTAAAAGTCTTTGTTTTTCGCACGGTTACACAATTCGTCAAGAACAATCTGCGGCAGAACAAAAATATCATTATCGTTCAACCGGTTCAAAATTCTTTCATCGTGAAAGAATATATTTGTGTCAATAACGAGATAACACCGTTTTTCCTGTGGTTCTTTTAACACGGGAACCGCTCCCCGTGAAGCCGCTTCATGAAGTAACTGAAAATCGCGAAGTGTTCGGATATCGTCGCGGTATTTCGGGTCGTCGAAATCTTTGGGGTTGTCGGAATTTCCGTACAGTTTCAACCAATTTTCAATCTGAACGGCAAGTTGTTTATTTTCTTCTTTCGGAAAATTTTTCGGAAACGGCGGTTTTTTCAGACATTGCCGAGCCAGTTTTTTCAAAAGATCATACCGATTCATTCTTTCGATAACCGCAGGTTTTTGACCTGCGGTGTAGCATATATACTAAAACCATTTTAAAATTCACGTGACTGAACACGCAAGCACAGCAACGCGGAGCGGTTATTCAAGGGCGAAGCCTATCACCCACCGGCTACGGTATAAAATGGTATTGTTACTGAGTTTTAACGCGTTTCTGAACGTCCGTTTCCAAAACGCCGAATGTTTGTTCGTGACGTTGGATTGTTGCCTGAAGAGCGTACAACATTCGTTTGGCGGTGTAGAAATTTGTTACGATACGGTCGGTAACAACAATCGGAACAGTTGGCAAACCGACCGGTTGCGGATTAAGACCGAAATCAATAATGAGTTCTTCGGGAGTTCCGGTAACGCGGCAAAAGTTGGCATAAGTTGCCGTAACTTTTGAATCGTCAAATCGAACTTGAGGACCTTGCTGCTGGGATTGCGAACGTTCCGAAGATTCCGGTGCCGCATTTTCTGATTGCTGAATTTGATCTTGTGACATGAAAATTTGGTGAAATTGAATTAAGGGTGAAAATAATAAAATAAAATAACCGGAAATTTCATTGCAAAATTCCAATTATCATAAACATCTAACAAACCAAAGTATTCTATCAAAACAAAA
>JAISBG010000222.1 GCA_031266315.1 Planctomycetaceae bacterium
TGTCTCACCCGACAACGTGCCAGCGGTTTCATCTTGCTTTTTCCGTATCTTGAGCAAACGGCGATGTATGACGTTATTCGCACGAGACGGAACAATCTGGATTGGATATTCAACGGCGATTTTTGGGGAGAAACTGACCCCAACCGTTTACTGCCGGAAGAACGTGAACAACTTTTTTCCATTCCGAGTTATCGTTGTCCGACACGGCGAACTCCGGGTGCCAGCGACGGTTTTCGACATGTCAACGGTACAACGTATGATTCTGGTGCCGGACCGCGTGGTGATTACGCTTTCGTTGTTTTCACCAACGCCGTTCAACAGGATAACGACGGTTCCAAAACCGAACATGGCGGAAATTATATCCGATGGCAACATTGTTTCGATACCGACAACGCTTATGAATCCGTCCGAACTCGTTGCACATTAACGGCTTTTCGTTCCGCCAATCGTGAACGCGGTGCCGGCAGTAATTGGGCATCTTGGTTTCCGCGTGATACGTTTGCTCGTTTGTTGGACGGAACCAGCAATGTTATTGTGATTGGTGAAAAACATATCGCCTTTGATAATTTCCGAAAATGCGACGGGTCGGATAACGATAATGCCAATAACGGTTACCAACATGATTGTGCTTACAGTCATCCTGCCCTAAACGTTTGGGGAGAAGCGTGGCCCGGGCGTAATGCCTATATGACAATTGCTCGCGGCGGCGATGACAGAGTTGCGAATAATCAAGATTCTGCCGGATTCGGAAGTTGGCATCCCAGTGCCTGTAATTTTTTGTACGGCGATGCTTCCGTTCATGCCTTACGAACTACTATATCACGGGGAGATGAAACCAATTACGGACCATTCCTAATGCTTGCCGACTGTAATGATGGCGGTGTTCTTCCGCAAATTGATTAGATTATCTTGGAATATCTTGGAAAATACTCCATCGGGTCGCCTATTGCCGAAATATTGTTCGACCCTTTGGAGCGTCATTATTAAAGGGAAATTTTATACATTTTTCCCAAACTTTCTAATAAAAATAATCCGAACTTGTTCATAAAACAAATTTCCGATTTCTTCCGAAACAACAACATACCGCAAACATGATACGCCATAACGTGTTCATGTCTCTATTCCATAAATTTTGAAAAATTTCGGAAAATTCTGAAAAAGTTTACGACGGAAACTCTGGTCATCGTTTTTCCCCCCCCCTTCACGAACCAAACTAAATAACTAAAATGTCTCTGTTCAAATAGATTTATTGGAGTGAGATCGTTTGTTTTTTAATCGAATTGATATGTTACCAATATTCAGTAACCTCTTTTCATAAAAGACATTGCGTTTTTCCGGCTTGATGAAAAACCGAACGTGAAGAGTTGCCTTTTTTCTCCGTGTTGGATAGCGGAGGGGCTTTTTCCGAAAAATTTTTATTGTGTTAGGAACTTTTATTGTGGTCAAACTGAACCTTATCCGTGAACTTGATGCAAACGAGGACAATTGGGAACCGCAAGTTGATGCGGCTTTGAATGGTACGCCCATAGAAGAAAATGAATGGGGCGGTCAAGAAATTTTGGGAAACCAGATTACCGAAGGTAAAATCGTCCGTATCGAAAACGAATTTGTTATCGTTGATATCGGCTATAAAAGTGAAGGTATTGTCCCCTTAGAAGAATGGGAGGAAGGAGAAGACCCTCCGGTTCCCGGGGCAATAATTAAAGTTCTGATTGAAGAAATCGAAGACGAAGTTACCGGCGAAGAAGTCCGCGGAATGATTAACTTGAGCAAGCGCAAAGCTGCCAAGATTGAAGCGTGGGACAACATGATGAAGTCGGTTAAGGAAGGCGATGTTGTTACCGGTTTGGTTACTCGCAAAATCAAAGGCGGTCTTTTGGTTGATATTGGTGTTCCCGTTTTTCTGCCGGCAAGTCAAGTCGATGTTCGTCGTCCCAACGATATTGGTGAATATATTAATAAGAGTATTTTATGCAAAGTTCTCAAAATTGATGAGACTAGGCGGAATATTGTGGTAAGTCGGCGGGCAATGATTGAAAGTGAACGGGCGGAGAAAAAAACCGCTCTCTTGTATCAACTCAACGAAGGCGAAATCCGAAAAGGAACGATCAAAAATATTGCCGATTTTGGCGCATTTATTGATCTTGGCGGAATTGACGGTTTGCTCCACATAACGGACATGAGTTGGGGACGAATCAATAATCCAAACGAAATGGTGAAAATTGATCAGGAACTAGAGGTTGTAATTCTAAGTATTGATCGAGAAAAAGAAAAAATTTCGCTTGGTCTGAAACAGAAAACGGTTAGTCCTTGGGCGAATGTTGAAGAAAAGTATCCGGTGGGTTCCAAAGTTAAGGGAACGGTTGTGAATGTTATGAGTTACGGCGCGTTCATTAAACTTGAGGAAGGTATCGAAGGTTTGGTGCATATTAGTGAAATGTCATGGACGAAGCGAATCAACCATCCGAGTGAGATGCTTTCGGTTGGGGACGAAGTGGAAGTGGCGGTTCTTTTGATTAACAAAGAGCGTCAGGAAATTTCGTTGGGTATTAAACAAACACAAGACAATCCTTGGGAACTTGTGGACGAAAAATATCCCATTGGCAAGGAAGTTGTGGGAACGGTTCGGAATTTGACAAATTACGGAGCGTTTATTGAAATTGAAGAAGGAATTGATGGGTTATTGCACGTAAGCGACATGTCTTGGGTGCGTAAAATTTCGCATCCCAATGAGGTTGTAACGAAAGGACAACAAATAACGTGTAAAATTCTTTCGGTGGACAAAAAAAGCCGTAGAATTGCGTTGGGATTGAAACAACTTACCGAAGACCCGTGGGAAAAACGAATTCCGGAAAAATATCAACCAAACCAATTAGTAAAAGGTGCCGTAACGAAAATCACCAATTTTGGGGTTTTCATTAGTTTGGAAGACGATTTGGAAGGTTTGCTCCATATTTCAGAGTTAGCCAATCACAAGGTTGAGAATCCTGAAGACATTGTGAAGGTAGGTGAAGAAATTGAGGTCAAGATATTGCGGGTTGACCCTGAAGAGCGGAAGATTGGTTTGTCCCGTAAACGGGCAGAATGGACAGAGGAACAGGAAGCCGCCGCCGCTGCGAGTGAACAACAATCGGAAGACGGTGATTCTTCGGTGGCTAATGTATCGCCTGAATTATTAAAAGGAGGTATTGGAGCCGAATCCGGTCCGTTATTTAAATCTTCAACGCAAGAAAAATCTTTAACACAAGAAGAATCTTTAACGCAAGAAGAATGAATGGATTGATGTTTATTTTTCTTACGTTGAACTGAATTTTCTCTTGTAAGAAAAAGGGGCGATAGCTCAATTGGGAGAGCGCAGCGTTCGCAATGCTGAGGTCGGGGGTTCGACTCCCCTTCGCTCCAATTTGTAAGTGATTGGAAGTATTAGAGTTAGAGAAACGAGATAAAGCATTTGTCGAACATAAAGGCAAATTGATTTACCTTTCCGAAAAATTTCTGATTCTACCGGATTAGGTGTCCAAGCATTGAAAAGTTCGTTTTAAACGCGCAACACATGAAAAATCGTAAA
>JAISBG010000230.1 GCA_031266315.1 Planctomycetaceae bacterium
CGACGCGACCTTTTAGCAAAAGGTCGCCTACCTACCTTATGATTACCAATTTGACGATTCCGATGGAAAACACCTAATCCGGTAGAATCAGAAAAATTCTACTGAATGGTTATAAAAATACCAATTTTATGACTCACGAGTATATCTACACACTTTCATTGATTCTGTTGCAGCCAATTGATGTTTTCCCGTATTAGTCTGAACACGTTTCCGCTCCAGCCGTGTCCGTTTGAGGATTCCGTGAATTTGACTTTTGCTCCGTGTTCGGTCAATTGTTGTTCGGCATCCTTCGCCATGCGGAATGGGCAAACACGGTCGTCCGGCGAATGTTGAATTACAAAAAGTCGTCCTTTCGCATTTTCCAACGGCGGGAGTTGGTTTGGTTTGAACACGGACATCGCAATGTAAGAACCGGTAACCGCCGTTTTTTCCTGTAACGAAATTGCATAAGCCGCCATGCCGCTTGATGACCATGAAAGTGTGTTAATGTGTTTCGGATCAATTTTTACACGTTTGGAAACATCGTTGATTATTGATTCGATAAATGTTTCTGTTGAAAATTCTTGTCCTTCAAATTTATCCTTTTCTTTCAGCCAAACAATTCTTTGGTTTGAGTTCCACACAACCGCGATCGGTTGCGCAACGATAAAATTACTGTTACAAACCGCAAACTTCCAGATACGGCGAATAAACGGATGAAATTCCGCACTGCCGTCTCCGCCGGGCATTACAATCAAAAGGTTGTAACCCGAATCAGGAACCGGTTTGTTTTTGTCAACACCAATCAGGAAATACCGCATTTTCGTGTTTTCTTCAACATGAAACCGTTCAGCGGGAACATCAATAATATCGTCAACATTCGGATTATCGGAATTGGAAAATTCCGCCCACATTTTTTCTTCTTTGTTACGGTTTTCTGATTCTATTTTCTGCAACGCTCTATTCTCCTTTTCCTTCCTCCATTCCGTAACTTCTTTTGTCAAATCGGGAATATTCCATGCTTCGTCCATTGATGGAATCGGAATATTTTGAACTGCTTGCGGGTAATTTTTTTTGTTCTCTTCCCACCATTTTCTCCACCAATCACCGTTGTGTGATTCATCCCATTTGACGTCGGTTAAAGGAGGAAACCCTGCTCTCAAGCCGAAATATCCGGCAATGTATGCCAAATCGTTATTTCCGTTTCCAAAATTTTCCGTGCGGTCTTTATCGTAATCAATAATCGCAATGAGATAGGGAATCACTGTTGGGTCATTGAATTCAGCGATACTACAAGCAACTTCAGAAAGTGAGGGAGAATGTAATAGCGGATCATGCCATGAAAGTTTCTTGACTTTTTTCGCTTGAGCTTGAAAAAAACGGAGTTGTCCTTGCAAGGTTTCAATATCGTCGGGATAAGGCTGATAAGTTTGACCATACTTTGTTTTGGGAAACACCGGAATTTCAATATCTTGAATCTCTTTCGGATATTGTGATTTGTTCTTTTCCCACCAACGTTGCCAAAACGCCCCGTCGTGAAAACAACTGTATCGAACACCCGTTAAAGGCGACAATCCGGCATATCCTACTCTAGAAACTGTTATGTAAGATTGATCGGCAACAATTGAAGCAATTAAATACGGAATCGCTTTAGGATCATCGAACTCCGCCATCGAAGAACTAATCTCTTTAAAATGACTAAAATGACCTTCTCGAAGCACAACAGGCTTACCATTTTTCGGTTCGAATTGTTGTCGCAAATAAACGATTTGTCCATTGAGCGTTTCCATTGCTTCGGGAAACGGGAG
Organism: Planctomycetaceae bacterium; assembly: GCA_031266315.1. Taxonomy (GTDB): domain Bacteria; phylum Planctomycetota; class Planctomycetia; order Pirellulales; family Thermoguttaceae; genus WRKP01. Next base: position 1,788 of record JAISBG010000230.1, read on the forward strand.
ATAGGATTTACCATGTTTCGTTTTCGGCAAATTGGGAATTGTAATTTTTTGAACGTTTTCTGAATATTTCGTTTTGTTCTTTTCCCACCAACGCCGCCAAAACGCCCCATCTTTCCAAAATTCACACTTTACACCGGTTATTTCCTGCATTAGTGTACCGATAGAGAGAACGAATTCTCTGGAATTATCTGCGTCAAGCAATCCAATAAGATAAGGAATCGCAACCGCATTGGGATTTTTTGCGTAATCTTCGGGAGTTGGTTGGCGTGATAAGGTTTGTTGCAAAGACGCGAGAAAATCCATATTCAATTTAATCTGTAATTCTCTATTACAAATACACAAATCATGTAACGATTTTATTTTTCCGGCGTCGAATTTGGCTTTAATTGTTGCCGAAAGTTGCGAACCAAACGGTTCGGGAATTTCTTTGAGATTGACAAACGTTTCAATTAGTTCACGCTCGCCATTGAATCCGCTTAGAGAACAACCGCACCAAAAAAGAAAAATGAAACTTAAACTTATTTGAAAAATAGATTTTTTGATCATGTAAATATCAGTGTTTATATTTCTTGTAGTCATTTGAATGATGTTTGTTTTTTGTTTAATCAACGGGTTTATTCTCTTGTCCCGTAAGACAAAACGGTTTTACTGTGTTAGGGTTGTATTTGGTATTTTTCAAGTTTCTAAATAATTATTTTCCTGATTGATCCGAAAAACCGACTAGCCCGATAGGGCTTTATTTTCGTAACCGCAGGTCTTTGACCTGCGGTTACGAACCAACGAAACCCCTGCCTGAAAGGCAGGATTTTAGTGGAGAGTTGATAGTTAATAGCGGATAGTTCGCAAGCGGATTTATTGTGTGTTGGTAAATGTAAATTATCTGCTTGTGTCATCCACTATTAACTAAAATTCTGCCTTTCAGGCAGTAGGTTGTTTGTTGTT
>JAISBG010000245.1 GCA_031266315.1 Planctomycetaceae bacterium
CTATTATTTAAAATCCCGCCTTTCAGGCGGCGGGTTTTTTATCGCGGTACTACCGCAGGTCGAAGACCTGCGGTTATGAAAATGAAGCCCTATCGGGCTATTCTACTGAATAGTCACAAAATAATATTAGATGCAGTGAATGTTTACGTGTTTACACTAGTCTTTCAAAATTTTGATGGCTTCGTCACGGTAGCAATCCATCAGGTATGGGATTTTGGTAACCTTGACGCACTCTTCCGTCAAGGACATCAATTCGTTTCTGGTAATTTTTGAAATGTTGAATTTTCTTGCTCCCGCCATGAGTTGCTGGAGACCGACTTTGATTTTGTCCGCGTAACTGTAAATTCCAATGGCACCAAGCGGTACATTTTGAATTTCCTTTGCGCCGACAATATCTTTGACTTTTTCGTAGTTGACAAAGATTTCTTCCGGTTTGTTGCCAAATTCGGAAACTGATTTTGGCAAATTGTTTTCTTTGAGCCATTGCTCAATATTTTTGCCGACCATTCCCGGAATCATCAAGGCACGCCCCATACACACCGCTTTAACATAGGGTGCTCCCAACGCCAACGCCTTGAAAACACCATCTTCAGAACTGAAACCTCCGGCAAATGCCAGATCAGGAACACGTTCACCTTGTGTTGCCAGAATAGACGCATATTCATACGCGGCACTGTGCAGATAAATGGACGGAACACCCCATTCCTCCATCATTCGCCAAGGACTCATTCCTGTTCCTCCGGACGCACCGTCAATCGTCAACAGGTCAATCTTCGCCTTCGAGCAATATTTAATTGCCATCGCTAATTCCCTGAGACTGTAAGCACCGGTTTTGAGAGTGATTCGTTTATATCCGAGCGAACGCAAACGCGCCACCTCTTGCATAAAACCTTCTTCCGTCACAAAACCGAGTCGGCTATGACGTTCAAACTCTTTAATCGCTCCAGCCTTGAACGATGCCTGAATAATCGGGTCGGACGGATCAGGGGTAACAATGTAACCGCGTTTTTGGAGTTCGATAGCCCGTTCCAGTTGAGCGACTTTGATTTCGCCGCCGATACATTTTGCTCCTTGCCCCCATTTTAATTCGATGGTTTCAATTTTATGCTTGTCGATAATATATTCGGCAACACCGAGATTGGTATCTTCGACATTCATCTGAATCAGGATTTCACCGAAAGTCCCGCGATATTTCCGATAGGCTTCGATTCGCCGATCCATATCAGGAGCCTTAACCACTTTTTTATTGGCGTTTAGTTCCAGTTTCGGGTCAATTCCGCAGACATTTTCGCCGCAAACAATCGTAACACCGGAAAGTGCTGCGCCGACAGCGAAATGTTCCCAGTTTTTGCGTGCAATTTCGGTGGAACCTAAAGCACCGGTGAAAATCGGAACCGTCATTTTGACTTTCTGATCCCAACCGTAAGAAGTTTCGGTGTTTACGATTGGAAACCGTGCGGTATCGGGCGAAGCGGTAACACCGTCAGGCAAACCGACCGCTCCTTCGGCATAACCTTGAATATTCAGATGTGAATAATCGACGGGGTAATTTTTGTCTCCTCCGGCGGTTACTTCGCCGAAAGGACCCGGATAAATCAGTTCACGACCTCTGAATGTGGCTTTGAAAATCTCACAATTTCCACGACATCCGTCAATACATCGTGAACATAACCCGCTGCACGGGACAATACTTCGAGAACGGTTGGCGGTTCTGGTAGCGTCATTACTGTTGGGAGTTTGTAAATTCATCGTTTGCTCCTTGTGAAGGGTTGGGTTAATGACAGGAAATAAAATACAAAAGTTGCGAATTTTGTTCAAATCGCCGAACCAATTCAATTGAAATAAACAGCAATTTTACCAGATTCTTTTTTGTGTTCCTGTCGTTAATAAAGGCTTACATTGACATAATAAGTTACGTGATTGTAGCAATTCCGGCATTTTTTGAATAGGGAGTAGAGGAAATTTTTCTAAACTATTTTCAAAAATTTTCCTTAATACACAAAAATTGATAGAAGAAATCGCTAAATCGTTGACAACAGGAGAAAAATCTCCCAAATTAGGGCTTCAACTGTGGCGATTTGAGTTCCGTTTCTGGGAATCTGAGTTTCGTTTCTAGGAATTTTCGTTAAAAGTAGGCAACCATAAGGTGGGCAACCTTTCGCTATTTGCTAAAAGGTTGCGTCGGCAAAGCCGACTGTGAACCAGATTAACGACGGCAAATTGAAATGCTTTCCGTTTTGGAGTCGAGTAAGACTCAACCGGCGCGACCTTTCAGCGAAAGGATCGCCCACCTCTTTTCATCTTTTTTTGTGTTTCGTGTTTAAAACGAATTTTCCATTCCGGGAAACACCGCGTTGCGAACATCGTCGGCATAATTTTTAACCGCGTTTGAAATAATCGTTTGCAGATCGGCATATTGTTTTACATGTTTTGGAGTTCGGGTTTGTTCCGGTTTGTAACCGAGAAGATCATGAAACACCAATACTTGTCCGTCACAAAAAGGACCGGCTCCAATTCCAATCGTTGGAATTTGCAACAGATTTGTTGCTTCCCGTGCTAATTCTGTTTCAATACATTCCAACACCACCGCGAATGCTCCGGCGTTTTCAACGGCTTTAATATCCTGAAATAATAATTCACGTTGCCGTTGTACAAAATAACCGCCGGTTTGCCGGATTTCCTGTGGGCGAAGACCGCAATGTCCCAGAACGGGAATCCCTGCGTCAACCAATGCGGCAATCGTGGATGCGCGGTTTTCTCCTCCTTCCAATTTTACCGCATCTGCGGAGGTCTCTTTGAATATTCTTGCTGCAGCCCGAACTGCTTCTGTTGAACCGAGTTGGCAAAACGGAAACGGAATATCAACAACCACAAACGCCTGCTGTGCCGCACGGACAACCATTTCAGCATGGTAAATGATTTCGTCCAGTGTTACTGAAAGAGTTGTCGTTTTGCCCTGCACAACATTGCCCAAACTATCGCCGACAAGCAACCAATCAATTCCGGCGTTGTCCAGCAAACGGGCACTCGGATAATCATAAACTGTCAATACAACAATTTTACGACCTTCCGGTTTAAATGTTCTGATTTTCGACAATGTAAGTTTAGACATAACAATATTTATTAATATTTATCAATATTTATCAAAATAATCAGTTATGGTGAAACAATATCACCGGTATTATTTTGAGAACCGTAAATAACTAGCGTCTGTGTTTAAGGAATAATAGAAATTCAAATACGGAACGACCGGATATACCGTAGTCGGTATGGGCGGTAGGCTTCGCCCTTGAGTAACCGCTTCACGTTGTTGCGATTCCGTAATCAGCTTCGTGAATTTTAAAACGGCTTGAGTATACCATTCAGTTGTTTGAACCAGACCGGATCAGGCGTTTCATTTCCGCAACAGCGTCTTTGAGACCGGACATGAAAGCACGGGAAATAATACTGTGACCGATATTCAATTCCTGCATTTTGGGAATTTCGGCAATCGGCAACACATTGTGGTAAGTCAAACCATGACCAGCGTGAAGCCGAAGTCCGGCATCAACAATCATTTTACCGGCGTTGAGGATTCGGGCTAATTCGGTATTTCGGGCATGATCGTTTTCTGCCAATGCGTAACGACCCGTGTGAATTTCGATGGCGTTGCAACCGGTTTTGATGCCTGCTTTGATTTGCTTTGGATCAGGATCAAGAAATAAACTGACAACAATGCCGTTGTCCTGAAGACGCTGGACAATTTTTTGAACACTATTTTTTTGACCGTTTACATCAAGACCGCCTTCCGTTGTTATTTCTTGGCGTCGTTCAGGAACGAGAGTTGCCTGATTGGGAACGATTTTGCAGGCGATGTTCACAATTTCTTCAACACACGCCATTTCAAGGTTCAATTTGCAACGGACTATTTCACGAAGAACCGTAACATCACGATCATTGATATGGCGACGGTCTTCACGAAGATGCACTGTAATTCCGTCCGCTCCGCCAAGTTCCGCCATCACCGCCGCCCAAACAGGATCGGGTTCCACCGTTCGACGCGCTTGCCGAACAGTTGCTATATGATCAATATTAACACCAAGTTCTATCATAATCGTTATACTTTTGAGCAGGAATAATTGGTAAATCACCGTATTGCAAACCAGCCTCTTGACAACACGGTTTGTTTTCGTCATAATCGCCTATCGACATTGCATGATATGACGTTAGGCATTATGTCATTTTTTCATTAATTGTCAACGGTTTGTGATTTATTTGAGATGATATTCGATGAGTAAACGAAACATACGGCGATTACAATATTTGTTTTGCGGCGGAACTATTTTATTATTGTTCCTGTTGTTTTTACCTTCGGTTCCGTTGCGTCCGGCGGGGGCTCAACAGGCAACCGGCGATTCTTACAAAGAGTTGGACGACAAAATCCGGTCTTTTTTTGATCATCTTATCAGCAGCGGTAATACAACAAACGCTTTTGAAAATTTACTTCTTCAAAGTCCGCTTGGTTCTTCATCGGCTCCGGTAACGGAAATACGATCCAAACTGGACGACACAAAGAAACAAGTCGGTGAATTTCATGCTTATGAATTTTATCAGGCAAAACCGGTTGGAAAAGACATTGTTTTGATTCGATACATTTTGAAATGCGAATACTATCCGGTTGTCTGGACATTTACTTTTTATCGCAAACCATCTCTGCAAGGTTCCACAGGAACTCCATGGCAACTTGTTGAAATGCGTTTTGATTCCAACCTCGATCTTTAGTGACGCTTGTTCGTCATGGTCATGAGTTATGCGTTTTTTGGCGGTTGACTGGAGCGAGACTGAATGTCGTTATTTACTTGCTTCCTTGCAAAGAGGAGGCGGGTTCGCGGTTCAAAAAGCGGGAATTGCCGCGATAGAAGATATTTCGGCGAACAAAGACCGCGATTCTGAAAAGACGCCAAAACCGAATGAAATTTCTGATCTGGTTGTATGCCTCCGCAACATTCTCAAAGAAGAACGAATTGGTTCTTGCTCGTTGCTGTTATGCCTTGACCGGAGCAAAATCGAATTACTTTATCAAACGCTTCCGCCTTGCCGTGAGTCGGAGATTCCGGTTTTGTTGAAGAATCAGGTTTTGCGTGAACATTCCGGTTTTTCGGAACATGATCCGCTTGATTATTTGATTCTCGGCAATGCGGCAGAGGAAAATGTTCGGGTATTGGCAGCAACAATTCCGCTTTCTTATCGGCAATCGTTAGTTCGTTCTTTCCGTTCGATTCGTTGTTCCTTGCAACGGATTGGGCTTAAACCGCTTGCGGTTGCTGAATTGGCGTTTCGTTTTGAAGCGGCTCCCGAAAATTTTGAACCGGGTTTGATCGTTTATGTTGTTGAGAATGATCTTGACCTTGTTCTTGTGGAGGGCAAACAGATTCTTTCGTCTCGTTCGGTTCGGTTGCCGGATCAGTTGCGTTTTGCGGAAATCGTGGACAAAATCGCCGCTGAAGTGGAACGCACGGTTATGGTTGGAGATGACCGTGTAACGGGGCAACCGATTAAAAAAGTTCTTTTATTCGGCGGTGAAGAGGATTGGACGCCGTTAATTCAGATATTAACGGAGCAAGGGTTAGAGGTTTCAGTTATCAATCCGTTTCAGATTTCCGGTGTTCATACTACGGTAATTCCAGATCAACCGGTTTGTTTCGCTCCGCTTTTGGGGCTTCTTTTTGAACAGCAAACGTTACCGAAAAACAGTATTGATTTCCTGCACCCAAAGGAAGCCCCTAAACCTGCCAATTATTTTCGGTCAGTGTTTCTGGCGGTGGTTTTGCTTGGTATTTGTTGTTTGGGGCTTTATTATTGGAATTGGGAAGTTGTTCGTGGTATGGAGGAAGAACTGGTTCGGGTGAAAGAGGAACACCAAAAGATTACCGCTCAACTTCAACAGATTCAACCCGGTTTCAATGTTCTTCGTCAAGCGCGAAACTGGGATACTCAAGGTGTTGTGTGGTTGGACGAACTGCGGGAACTTTCCCTTGTGTTGCCCAACGAACAGGATTTGGTTGTCTCTCAAATGTCTTTTTCGATATTGGAAAATAACGCACGGTTTTCTGGAATTATTCAAATGAACGGAATAGTACGCGATCCTTCGGTGTTGATGAAACTCCAGACGGATTTGCAAGGTCGGGGAATCTATCTAGTGCAATTTCCGGCACCGAGTGTCAATCCAGCTGGCGGAGGTTATCCTTGGCTGTTCCGAATCTCTATCTACCGATTGCGCCGTTGATTCTTCGATAATTTATTTTCCAACGGAAAGTAATTTTCGTTAAAGGTAGGCAATTTATCAGGTGGGCGACCTTTCGCTGAAAGGTCGCGTCGGCGTACTCGCCGACAGTGAATCAGAGGAACAACGGTTAATGGTATTGCCTTTCGTTTTGGAGTCAATGCCGAGTCAACCGGCGCGACCTTTTTAGCAAATAGCGAAGGGATCGCCCACCTCTTTCACGATTTTTCGTGTGTTGCGCGTTTAAAACGAACTTGTCAAGGCTTGGACACCTAATACGGTAGATTCAGAAAAATTGTTCGGCTTGAAATGGGACTTTTTGGAACTTCGGGTCAACTGATGGAGATATTCAAAAGTTGCTCTTCCATAGCGCGGTACAGACCGGATTTTGAAAATTGAATTTCCGAATCTTCGTCGAAATGAACGAGACAGTTCTGGATTTTTTCGGCAACCTGATGTTCGGTGCAATCTTTGCCTTTTTGCAGTCCTTCGACAAAACGAATCGCCTGTGTTTTGGGGCGTAAAAAAGCACAAATTCGGGCGTTGCGTCCGAGATAATGAACGGCTTCATAAAGTGTCAGGCTGCGAAGAACCGCAACACCTTCAAATTCACCCCAAGGACTGTACATTTCACGGACATAACTGTCAACATGTTTACGTACCAAATATTCCGTAACCCGTTCACCGCCGTGTAATTCTTCTTCGTTTGCCATCTCAATAATCTCGTGACCGTTCAGCCAACGAACTTCGTAATCGTTGTCGTCGAAAATACGAACAAAAATTCCCGGATTACTGAGATTTTCTTTTTGTGTTGTCATGGAACACCTCGCTTTCTTGGGAAGTTTTCTTGATAAATTTTTTGGTAAATCTTTTAGTTTTTCTTCAAAAATTCAAACCGGTTTGTGTAAAACCGCCTAAAACATTCTCTGTTTTTTCAAAACACTTGACTCAATACCTTGAACAGTAAACGCCGAAATTTTACCGGAAATTTAATTAGATAATATTAGTTAATACAAAGATAAGATGAAAGATAAATGTCTAACAGGATATTTTATCACTCCCACAGTACAATGTCAATATAAAAAATTGTGGAAAACAAAGAATTCGTTAAAACATTTGTTATTTCTTGCGGTAAAACAACTTTTTGATTGTGAGGAAATTATTGAATAGACTTTTTGTGTTTAAGAATTGGTACGGTATGTCTTTGTTAAGGTCGAATATTCCTGATTCTACCGGAATCGTCGAATAATAGATAAAATTTCATAGGCAATCA
>JAISBG010000336.1 GCA_031266315.1 Planctomycetaceae bacterium
GGTCGCGCCGGTTGAGTCTTTATTGACTCCAATCGGTAAACCTTTTAAAAAATAAAATATCTGTTATTGAATTGACACGTAAAGGAGAAACATTACCTGTTGGAGTCAATAATAACTCAACCGGCGCGACCGTTCGGCGAACGGATCGCCCACCTATGATTGTCTATTTCTAACGAAAATTCCGTTGAAATAGTTGCGAAAATCATAAACACTTGCCAACTATCCGTATCAATCAACATTCAGCGGCGGACAGCAACACGTTATAAATATTGAATACTCCGCTGTTGATGTTGACGGTTGTTCCGTTCATATCTGATAATGGTTTTTGGACTTCAATATTTTTATAACGTTTTATAAACGGGGAAATTGTTTCGATATTGATATTGGGCGGTTCTTTCTTTTCGGCAAAAGCGATACATGTTTTCAACATTGCCGCCATTCCGGCGGCGGAGCCGAGATGTCCGATACGTTCCGATAATGAACCGGCGAACACTTTATTGGGACAATATTCCGCAACGGCATCGGTCAGGTGAATCACATTTTCGGCAGGTGAAATTGTTACGTATTCCAACACGTCAAATGTCTTGCCGTTGAGTCGTTGCAATGCTGTTTTTTGAGCGAGACGCGGATTCACTCCGGCGGCAACAGCGATTTCTTTAACAATTGCATGAATCGGATTTCCGTTTCGTTTGGCATCGGATAAACGTTTCAGTAACAATGTTCCGCAACCTTCGCCCGGCACACTGCCAGTGAAACGTTTATCAAACGGCGAACAAAATGGATTGCCGGACATGTTTTCTGTAATATTTAACGCGTCGTAAATACCTGCTCCCATATCTTGTTGTCCTGAAATACAAACCATCATATCAGTCTTATGCAGTAACAGTTGGGCAACGCAACAATCCAACGCCGCCGCTGTTGAAGCGTTTTCCGCGTCCAACGCTACTGCTCCGCCCATTAAATCAAACGATTTCGTTATTCGTGACGCTAAAGCACTTGCTGTGAAACTTCCTGTTTCATCAATGAGTGCAGGCATTTTTTTGAATATCCGTTGTTTCAATTCGGCAAGTATTGTTTCTGTTTTTTGCAACGAGAATCCGTTGTTCAATAATTCGTTGCGTAAAATCTGCTGCAATTTCGGCAGGTACAACGTGATTGCCAACTCTACAGAAAAATCTCCGCCAAATGCTGTTCCGACAACTACGCCGGTTTTCAACCGATTTGCCGGAGAATGATCTAACTTTGCCGATTCCCACGCCTCATTGACCGACTCCAAAATCATAAATTGTAACGGATTCGCATTGGCAATTTGTTTTGGCGGCACTTTGTTTTTCTTCCAATCATATTCGAAACCGTTAATAAAACCGCCGAAACGGGAGGAATTTTTCTTTTGACGGATTGCCGATTGTTCGCCGAACAAAAACGCCGCCCATTCTTTCATATTCAAACCGCCGGGCAAAATGCCGCCGAAACCAACAACAGCAATCGGTTCCTTCTCCGCCCGCAACATATTTACGTTACTTACAAATGCCGAAACGTTACGGTTATCTATTTTCGGAACGTATTCTTCGACAACAACACAAACGTTCAAACCGCCGATACCGAAAGAGTTGACGGCAGCGGAGCGAGGCTTACCATTGGACGTTTCCCAAACGGACGCTTTCATCGGGGCGTAAAACGGAATATTTTCCCAGTCGATTTTCTTATTGAGTGTTTTCAAACCGGCAACAGGCGGAATCGTTTTGTGTTCGAGCATCAACACGGTTTTGAGCAAACCCGTAATACCGGCGGCTTCCAACGTATGTCCGACATTGCCCTTTGCGGAACCCAGCGGAATCTTTTGTGTAACAGTTTTTTGTTGCAAATATTTTCCGAAAAATTCGTTTAACGCTTCCGTTTCGGTTGCGTCTCCCAACGCGGTAGATGTTGCGTGCGCTTCAATAAATCCCACACTGTCCGGCTCCAGATGTTCGTAAGCCCGCCGCATTGCTTCAATTTGTCCTTCTTTGCGGGGAGCCCACAACGATTTTCCTTTACCGTCCGAAGAAACTCCAACCTCACGAATCACCGCCCGAATATTGTTACCGTCCCGCACCGCATCGTCTAAACGTTTCAACAATAAAACGACCGCCCCTTCGCCAACCACAAGACCGTCCGCTTCATCGTCAAACGGACAAGACCGGTTTTTTGTCAATGACCGTGCGTACGAAAATAAAACCAGCGTATCACTTGAAAAAAACGAAACACCGCCGACAACAGCGGCGTCAATCGTTCCCAATCGCAGAGCGTTGACCGCTTGGGAAAGGGCTTGCAGTGAGGAAGCGCACGCCGAATTGAAGACCATACACGGACCGTTGGTATTCAACATCTGAGCAATCAACACCGCCGCCGAACTTGCCCCAGTGTAAGGCGAACCGTCTAATTGCCGTTGCGGACATTCCTGACGGACAATATTCGCAACACGATCTTTAATATTGTTTCCAAAATGAAAGTTACGAAAATCATCGATTTCCTCTAATATTTGCAACGTATCAGCAACATTGACACCAACGGTTGACAATGCCCCTTTTCTACCGCCGGTGGTATTACCGATGAACACGCCGGTATTTTTGAACGGAAAATGTGTCGGGTCAAAACCGGCACTACGAACGGCTCTTGCCGCTGTTTCGCAAAGGTTGATATGGGCAATGTCAAAGCGTTCCTCAGCACCTTCCGGCAACGGACAAATATTTCGGTCAATGGGTCGATATTCAATGACACCGCCCAAATCAGTGTAGGTTCTGTCCGGTAGCCCGACTTCAGGTTGATAATACAAGTCTCTGTCCAAACGTTCTTTCGGCACCGTACCAAGTGAAGAAACACCGTTACGGATATTCTGCCAAAACTCCTCCGCGTTTTCCGCACCCGGCAACCGACATTCCATTCCGATAACTGCAATCGGGCAAGGGTTTTTTTGTTGCAAATTATTTGGTAAATTATTTGGCAAATCATTTGGCAAATCATTTACTAAATAATTTGCAGCCGGAATTAGGAAAGGAGAAACTTTTCGTAACCCGAAATTGCTCTCAACGGCGTAACGGCACAGCGTTTGCAAACGGTCGGCAGTCATTACCGGACACGGCAGATGCGGCGCGGCGTTTTGCGTATTTGTAAAATCAAATATCGGGTCGTTCCGCCAATAAGAACGATAAACGTGCATCTGACTCAAAAATGTTTGAATCAAATCATTCATCACAAAATCCGTTGACGTTTGCTGTCTCCGTTTCGGAATGGACAGCGCATCAACCAACACTTCGCTCATCAATGCAATGCTTGTCCGTTGCGACGGAACCAGATGATATGTTTCATTATGTTGCTTCGGATTACCGATAATATGCGTCATGACAGACGAAATCCAATCAACCGGAACGAAATTTTTCTCATCTTTTTCGTTCATTCCGGTTGCCTGAATCATTGCCGTAACATCTTCCGGTTCCGCTTTTATCCCGCCGAGCAAGGGATACAACACTTTCAGCGGCGTGTAGAATCCGTGAAAGGTCGGCGAATAACCGTTGTTGGAATCTCCGACAATAATTGCCGGACGAAATACAGTTACATTGTCTAGGAAGACTGCGTTTCGGACAAAAGTTTCGGACTGAAATTTTGTTTCTTCATAAACATTGCCGAACTGTTGTTGTTTATTCAATTCCGTTTCAAAAATTTTTCCTTCCCGCAAACCGCAAACGTAAGCGGTGGAAACGTGGTGAAAGTTACGGATATTATTTTTGCGGCAAAATTCCAAAACGTGTTGTGTTCCTTCGATGTTGCTGCGGAACGGCTCATTCGTTTTCGGGTCGTGAATAAACTCCAAACTTGCGGCGTTGTGCAAAAACGTATCAACATTTTGCTTTATCCAGTGTTTGCTTTCGGCGGTCAATCCCAATTCGTCATTTTCCAGATTACTTTCCAACACAACAGGACGCGGCAAGGAACAACTGGTTGTTGTTTCAAAATGTTTCAGAATATTTTCGATACGCTGTGCCGCTGTTTCCCGCCGATTGGAACGTACCAAGACCGCAACCGAAAGTCCCGCTGTAAGCAAGTCTTTCATCAAATAAGAACCCAATAATCCGGTTGCTCCGGTTAAAACGAGGTAGTTCATTGTTTATTGTTTTTATAATTATTCAGCGGAATTTTCGTTAAAAATAAGCAATAATAAGTTAGGCAAACATAAGGTGGGCGACCTTTCGCTGAAAGGTCGCGTCGGCGTACTCGCCGACAGTAAATCGGATTAACGACGGCAAATTGTGTTTCCTTCCGTTTTGGAATCAATAACGACTCAACCGGCGCGACCGTTCAGCGAACGGATCGCCCACCTACTTTACTTTAACGAAAATTCTGCTGAACTATCACCGTTTTTGTTTGTGTTTCAAATATGATTGATTGCTCCGCCGTCAACAGAAAGTGTTGCTCCCTGTACCATATCGCTCATTGATGAAGCGAGGAAACACACCGCATTGGCAACATCTTCGGCTTCCAACACGCGGTTGCCGGTCATTGTTTTTTCTGTTCTTCGGGCGAATATTTCCGGCGAGCCGAGCAATGCGTTGGTCGAATCTGTTACAACTAAACCGGATAACACGACATTCACATTGGCGTAGTCGCCGACTTCCAGCGTTAAATGACGTACCGTACTTTCCAACGCGGCTTTCGACGCTCCAATCAAACCGTAAAACGGTAAGGCGAGACGTGAACCGTGTGACGAAATGGCAATGACTTTGCCGCGATGTCTGTTCTGTTTCAATAATTTGCACGATGCCTGAACAAGGTAGATGAGCGGCAAGACATTTGTTTTCATTGCCGCATCGAAGTTATTTTCTGTTGCCGTCAGCAACGGACGAAAACCGCCCGATGCCGCATTGCTCACAACAATATCAAGATGTCCGATTTTTTCGGTTACAAAATCGATCATTGATTCGATATCTTCTTTTTCGGCAACATCGCCTTTAACGACAAACGCATCTTGTCCGAGAGCATTGATTTTCCGTGCGGTATCGAGAGCGGCTTCGCGGTTCGTGTGATAATTCACAACAATATCCGCTCCCGCTTCGGCTAATTTCAAAGCCGTTGCTTTCCCAATTCCGCGCGAAGCCCCAGTAATAAGAGCAACTTTATTTTTTAGGTTTATCATTGTTTTTATCCCTTCTTACAAAACAAGAAGTAAAAATGTGAAAATATAGTTTTTTGATAAAAGATTATTTGTAATTAGCCGGTAGAATTTTCGTTAAAATTAAAAGGATAATAAGTTTTCCTCCGCCCTGTAAGGGCAATGCGTAACAACCCACCGCAACGCGGTGGGTAATAGTCCCTTCCCAACAATCGCCCTGAAAGGGCAACGCAGAAACGGATTGGCATTGCCCTTTCAGGGCGAAATTTAAGGGTGGGCTTTAACCCACCGCGTTGCGGTGGGTTGTTACGCAATGCCCCTAAAGGGGCGGAGGAAAAACTTGCAATCCTACTGACCGCCAGAAATTCGACCCGAGTAAAGCCGAATAGTGAAGCACGAACAAAAGAGAAAATGGTCAAAAATTTGTGTTCGGCGAGAGAAAACGCTTTATTTAATTTTCCTCTTCTCTGTATATGACCCCCCCCCCCTGCTTTACGTATCTTAACATTTGGTTTTTCGCCGAGTTATTTTGTGAACTTTTTGAAGAGTTTTCTAGGAAGTTTTTCATATTTTTAATGTTGAAATGAGTGTTTTAACACTGAAAAGTGGTGGGCGATCCCTTCGCTGAAGGGTCGCGCCGGTTGAGTCATAATTTTGCCGTCGTTAATCTAATTCACAGTCGGCTATCGCCGACGCGACCTTTCAGCGAAAGGTCGCCCACCTTTGGCGAAATGTTGCCGCCGGTTGTGTTATAATTTTTCCATCATTAATCTGATTCACTGTCGGCTATTGCCGACGCGACCTTTCAGCGAAAGGTCGCCCACCTTTGGCGATATTCTTTCCGGTTTGATTATTTATTGTCAATGGGCAAAACATCACGTTTGAATCCCGTAATATCGTACACGATTTCACCGTCCTTATTTCGGAGCGTAACGCAACACTCGGACAGTGATGATGTCCGCTCCTTATCCGATTCCGGTTTAGATTCTGAAAAGGCAACATGGGCAAAACATTTTTCACCCGGATTCAATTTTCCGTTTCCAATAACGAAACGTTGAATCGCACGCGGGAGCGAAACTGCCTTGTGGGAAATCCAATACAGCACGCCGCAAGCATAAAACGCCGCATCAATCACCGCACCATTTAATTCGGCGGTATGTCCGAACAACTCTGTTGTATCCGGAACGAGAATTTCCGCAATGCAACGATGTGCATCAAGACGGTGTATTCGTTTCAGATAGGACAACGGTTTACCGTGAAATATTGGAATCTCACGATAAGCAGGCATCTGAATATTATCCCAATGTGCCGAAACCGGTTGAAAATTCAGAGCGGAACACGTCAAGGGTTCATTCGCCGGAATCTTCAACAGTGCTTTTGTATAACACAAATTGTCTTTAACAAACTTTCCTGCGGTATTGTAAAAATCGCCGAGTAATTCCGTTTGCCAACCGTTTTCCGCCGGTGTGCAATGGATTTTGAAATGATACGGATTTATTGTCCGACAAATCATTCCTTGCCGTATCACGATGTCTTCAAAGCCGATAAACGTTTCGGCAGGCAGAAAACCTTTTTGTTGTCCGGCGTTCACCGTTTCGGCGAATGTTTCTAAAATTGCCACAAGCGGTAAAATCGGTTTGCCGTTCAACCGGTGTTCGATAAGGAACACATCTTTTGCCGGTTCGTAAACACCTTTGGCAATGAAGCCGTTGTCTGATGGAACAATTTCGGCTATCAGACGGTTTCTTGTAACTGTTTCCTGCAACCTGTTTTTTGCCGCCTGTGTTGCCACATTTTTCGGTGCTGTTTCGGCGGGCAAATCAACAAATTCAATATCAACATGGGACAAATTCTTTGCCTTTAACGTATCAACAAAACGTTGACCGGCGGGATAATCCGTTAATGCCGTTAACACAACAAGCCGGCAATGTTGAGCGGAATGTTCGGCAATATCCAGCCATTCGTTTACTTGACGCAACGATTCCGTGATAAACCAGTCTAATTTCTTTTTGCCAAGTATTGCCAGACGCGGGTCTCTTGCGGCTGTAACAAACAACACCGGACAATCCGTTTCCGCAACGGTATTGTGCAGCGCGTCCGTATCGGCGTTATCACCGACAAATGTTACGGGCAGCAGTTTACCGACCGCAAGCGGTTCTTTTACTATTGCTCTTTGCTGATTGTTGTTTGCTGTTTCGTCGGGACAAAGCCGTTTGTAGTAATCCCAATCAACAATACACAATTCCCGATCTTTCGGACTGTTGGATTTCTCTTTGACATCGAGAGTTGTTTCAATTTCATTCAAAACATGGGCGATACCTTCCTGCGGCGGCATAAAATCCAAGCCCATTGCGGTCAAAGCAAACTTCGATTCGGGACGTGCTGCCATTCCGATTTCGCCCCACGCGGGCCACTGCAAACAAAACGCTCGGCAATCTGTTGACGCGTCGTATTTGTCGAGCAACTTTGCCAAAAATTCGTTGGCGGAACCGTAATCAATTTGTCCGACCGCTCCGAAACGTCCGCTGATTGACGAAAAACCAATAAACACTTTTGGGCGTTTGTGTTGCAATTCCAATTCGTCCCAGAGTGTTGCCGCGCCTTTGACTTTGACATCGAATGTCCGCCGAACATCTTCCGGTTTTTTCTTTTCCAATGACCGCGCCTGTTCAAACCCCGCTCCGTGAATAACACCGGTAATATTTTCCTTGATTTCCGCAAGTAAATGATGAACCGCCGTCGAATCGGAAACATCGCAAGAATGATATTGAAACGCGACACCCGTTTGACGCAATGATTCCAGATTGCGGTCAATTTCAATACCTTTTTCCACTTTTTCCCAAACCCGCGCCGGAATTCCCTGTTTGTCGGCAATCGCTTTCTTTACGACTTCTTTCTTCAACACGGTAAGTTGTTCGGGATTGAATGTTTTCCATTCCGGCTGAACTTTCGGCAAGGGCGAAGAGCCGACCAAATGCAACTTTACATTCCGCCGTTTGCCCAATTCTAAAGCAATTGCCGCCGTAATTCCTCTTGCTCCGCCGGTGATTAACCAAGTTTCCGGCTCTTTGTTTTTTGTTTCCGGTTGTGATTTGTTGGAAACCGTTAAGGGTTGCAACACCGGACGTAGTGAATAACGTTTGCCGTCATTGTAAGCGACTTCGTGTTCTTTGTCCCAGTGAATCGTTTCGCGGAACAATTGTTCGGAGATTTCCGTTACCTTTTCATCTGCCGCGAAGTCAACAAGTTTAACCCGCAACGGTGTTTTTGCCGCGAAAAGTTCCGCACGCAACGCCTTTAACATTCCGCTTAATGCGCCGGAATAAACGGATTGCGGCTGGCGAACCAATCCGAAATCGCCGCCGAGATTCAACGCGCCAAGAACAGAACATTGTGTAAAATCCCCGTTGCGGACATTCATCAGGCGAACCCAACTCTGTAAAACCGTAAACGGCAAGTCCGTATTTTCCCGATAAACATTTTCCTGCAACGTTTTACCGGACGGAACTTTGCCTGACGGGTTGAACGTTTGAAGGAAGAAAAGATGCGACAACGGCTTTGTTTTATCAAACGTCTCCAATTCGGCGGTTATCTTTTCAAGCGGAGTGAATGTCGGCAAGACGAAAAACTTGATTCCGTTCTGTGATAACTTTTCCGCAAATGTCCGTGCCAGATGATTTTCCTCATCGGCAACAATTAAGGCTGCCCCGTTAAGCGGGAAAGTATCCTGTGATTCCGATAAAGGCAGCGGAGATTCCAATAACCGCAACACAAACCGGTTGAACCGAAACGGAACGGGGAGCGGTTCTTTGCCGTTTTCCGAAGTATTTAACTTGAGGTACTCTTCCCGTGAAATGACCGGCAGAGGAACAGTTGTCGTTGTAGTCAGTGTTAGTGTTTCCGTTTTCGGTTTGAATTTAACGGCAACCGGTTTCGTCAACACCGCTGCCGAAGTGTGTGAGGCAACAGACGGCAGATTGAAAATGATTGGTTCTTGTTCCGTCATTTCGTGTTGTTGAACGTTGACGTTGGTGATTGCCGTTTGTTCTCTGTTCTTTCCAGCACCCGACACCTCCAACGCCAGCCCTTCCAAATGGTCTAACGCTTTTTCGCCGTCTTGTTTCGGCAAGTCGCAAGCGATAAATTCCGCGTCGGATTCGTATTCGTTTAAAATCTTCGCGCCCATTTTGCACAACAACGATTTGGGACCGACTTCGATGAATCGGCGAACTCCGTTCGCGTAGGCTTTGCGAATCATTGCCGTGAAATCCACCGGCATCACCATTTGCTCAACGAAACAATTCCGCAAGGTTTCCGGTTCGGCTTCAAACTTACCGGTAACACCGCTCAGGAATGTCCGTTGCGGAAAGCGGAGCGGCAAATCCTTCATGACTTTCCGCAACGGTTCGCAAACGCCGGACACGAGCGGCGAATGAAAACCGGCAGGCACGGAAAGAATCAGCGACATCCATTTCTCCCGCTTCAACACCGCATCGAGTTCCTCCAACGCCTTTCGTTCTCCCGAAACAACCGTTTGTTCCGGCGTGTTACGATTCGAGATGTACAGTTTGCCGGAGGTAATTTTTGGCAGTAAAAGTTCCAGATGTTCTGAATTGGCATTGGTTGAGAGCATTCCGGTTTGTTTTCCTGCCGCCGCAATAATGGCATCGCAACGGTGTTTTGTTGCAATTGCCGCCGTTTCAAAATCCCACGCTCCGGCGGCAACCAACGCCGGATATTCTCCGTAAGAATGACCGAAATAAAGCGACGGCAAAACCGCTGACGGCGAAAGATTGGCGGCGGCTTGTAAACTTTGTAAACTGTTGTCCAACAATCGGGCGAACACGGTATCGCAAACCAACAACGATAATTGCGTTTGGAAAATGTCCTTGCCCAATTCATTCGGTTCATTCCACGCAAGCGTTTCAAACGACGGGAAATTCAGTTTCCGCAACGTTTCGTCCAACTCGGCAATAATATTCAGGACTTTGGGGGAAACATTGGCTAAGGGTTTCAACATTCCCTTGTACTGCGAACCTTGACCGGGAAACATCAACGCGGTCAACGGTTGAGCGGTCAACGGTTTGGCAGTCGGTGATTTGACGGTCAGTGATTGGGACGGCAATTCGTGAGCGGTGAGCGGTTGTTTCGTTGCAACAAAATCACGGCTATCCACTTCCGTTGTTTGCAAACGTCCGTCCCCAACAACAATGTTGTACGCCAGTGAGAATCCTTTCGTTTTCTCCGTAACGGCAAGAGAAATCGAGGACAAACCTGATTCCTTGCGGCGGTTCATTGTCAGCAAGACTTTACACAATTCCGCAATTCCCAATCCCGCTCCGACATCGCCGATTTGTTTTGCCAATTCTTTAATAGTGCTTTCCTTAACCTGTTTTTGAGAAAGTCCGACCTCTTGCAACGAGTGTTCAATGCTTCGTTGGGTAACGTCATTTTCTTCCGTCCCGCTTGTTGCCGCCACCGAATGAATCACGCCGTAAATTTTATCGCCGTCGGCTTCGGCTTGTTTCAGTGGTTTCAGCAACACCACCGCCACTCCTTCACCCGGACAAATTCCGTCCTCGTTGTCCAACAACCCTCGTTGTGCGGTTTCACGAAAAATATCATAACCGAGATGCCGTTGCCCCGCCGCACAAATCACCATGGAACATTCGCCGCTCCGTAACATCTTGACCGCGTTGTCCAGTGCACTACTACTACTACTACTACTACTACTACTACTGTCAAGCGAAATTGCTCCGCCCATTAAGTCAAATGTTTTCGTGATTCGGGACGCTAAAGTGCTTTGCGTGAAACTGCCCGTTTCGTCCAACAACGACGGCAGTTTTTCAAAGAACCGCTTTTTGTAGTCGGCAAGAACGGTGTCAATGTCCGCAACCGGAAGTCCGCTGTCGAGCATGGACTTTTTCAACGCATCGAGAATTTCCGGCAATTGCAGTCCCATTTGCAGCGAAAGCGAAAAATCGTCCACCGATGCTGTTCCCACCACAACCGCTGTTCGGCTTCGGTCAAACTCCTTTGTTTTATAACCGGAATCCTCCAACGCTTGGTCAACAGCATCAAGAATCATAAATTGCAACGGGTTTGCCATTGCCACTTGTTTGGGCGGAACTTTGTGTTTCTTCCAATCATATTGCCAGTTGCGAATAAAACCGCCGATGAGTTTGCGGTTCCGCAACGCCGGAAACAAATTCTCTTCGTCTTGCGGAACAAGCCGGTCAAATTCCGACGCCGACAATTCCGTTTTCGGGTCAATCCCTTTATCCAACAGATTCCAAAACTCGTCAATATTATTCGCACCGGGCAAAATACAACCCATTCCGATCACCGCAATGGGTTCTTTCGGCACTTCTTTTTTCGATACGATCATTTTTGCCGGTACTTCATTCACCGCAACAGATTCGTCAATAAATTCTTCGACAGCGGCGTAAACATTGATACCGCCGATACCGAAAGAATCAACACCAATTTGAACAGGTTTTCCGTTGGGTTCGATTTTCACCGGCTTGTCGGTAATATGCAGCGGCAACTTCTCCCACGCAATATCTTTGTTCCGTTCACAAACATTGATTTGCGGTGGAACCGTTTTATTTTTCAACACCAGCAACGCAGTCAACAAACCGACAGCACCGGCGGCGTTGAGTGTATGTCCGACGTTTGCTTTGACGGAACCGATGTGCAAATTACGTTGAGAGACATCGGGCAGCAATTCGTTCAAGGCATTGCCGATAGACGTTAATTCTGTGGCGTCGCCGAGATGGGTCGATGTGGCGTGGGCTTCGATGAACCGCAAGTTGTCGGGATTCGCCCCGTTTTCGTAAGCCCGCAAAATGGCTTTGGTCTGTCCTTTTGCCAACGGAGCCCAAAGCGATTTCCCTTTGCCGTCCGTCGAAACACCGATTCCCCGCAAAACACCATGAATCGTGTTGCCGTCCGCAACCGCGTCGCTCAACCGCTTCAAAAGGAAAAAAACATGAGCCTGTCCGCAAACCAACCCGTCGGCGCGTTCGTCAAACGGGCGGGAAATATC
>JAISBG010000485.1 GCA_031266315.1 Planctomycetaceae bacterium
GAAGAAATATTTGTTTTTGTTTTTCATTTATATTGAATGTGTGCGTTTGCCAAAAACTTGAAACAAAATTAAATTATAGATGCAATAATTGGATTAGGAATAAATTTCAGGAAATATAACTCATTACAAGTAACTTCTAAAAACCTATTTTTTTGACAAGATTTACAGAATTTACATGATAAAAAATCAAATAAAATCCAGTAAGTCATGTATATCTTGTCAAAAAATAATCTTTACTAAAGGTTTTTAGAAGTTGCCTACACTTGAAATTTCGGTTTAAGCCAGCGTTCATTGTTCGTCATGTCCCTATTGATTAAAAAGTCCCTTTTGTCCCTCATGTCCCTTACTAAAACGAAAACCGAATTTTAAAGTGTGAAGAGTTTAACGCACGTTATCAAATAAGATGTAATGTATGGACAAAGAAAAACGCCGGAATTTTTTAACGTTACTGGATTTGCACTATGATGAGGAATTGCCGATTGTTCAGCGGCGTGAGGAAATTATCGGACAAATTCGGGAAAATCAGGTTATTGTTATTTGCGGCGAAACCGGTTCGGGGAAATCGACGCAACTCCCGAAAATTTGTCTCGAAATTGGACGCGGCATCAACGGAACGATCGGGCATACTCAACCGCGCCGAATTGCCGCACGATCAATCGCCGCCCGAATCGCCGAAGAATTAAATACGCCGCTCGGTCAAATTATCGGTTACAAAGTACGGTTCGATGAAAAAATCAGCCCCGATTCTCTTGTCAAATTGATGACTGACGGCATTTTGCTTGCCGAATCGCAGACCGACAAAAATTTCCGTCAATACGATACAATTATTATCGACGAAGCCCACGAGCGTTCACTCAATATTGATTTCCTGCTTGGTATGATGAAACGGTTATTGCCTCATCGTCCTGATCTTAAATTGATTATCACTTCCGCAACAATTGACGCCAAACGTTTTGCCGAACATTTTACCGATAAACGAATCAATAATGGCAAACCGGTTCCCGTGATTGAAGTTTCAGGGCGGACTTTTCCGATTGAGATTTTGTACAAAAATATCGAAGAGTCGGACGAGAACGATGACGATTCTTCTGGTGTTCAGGAACGGGCGATTGCGGCGGCGGTTGATGAACTCATACAACTGGGAAACGGTGATATTCTTATTTTTCTTCCGACAGAACGGGATATTTTTGAAACAGCCAACGTCTTGCGGCATCATCTGGCAAATCAAACGGAAATCCTGCCGCTTTACGCACGATTACCGTTTCATGAACAACAAAAAGTTTTTCAACCGTCGCCGTTACGCCGAATAGTTCTGGCAACCAATGTAGCGGAATCATCGCTGACTGTACCGGGAATCCGTTACGTTATTGACACCGGAACCGCAAGAATCAGCCGGTATTCCGCACGTTCCCGAACACAACGTCTTCCCATTGAAGCGGTTTCGCAAGCGTCAGCCGATCAACGGGCGGGACGTTGCGGACGGATTGCTGCCGGTGTTTGCATCCGGCTTTATTCCGAATTTGATTACAAAAATCGTGAACGTTACACCACGCCGGAAATTCAGCGAACAAATTTAGCGTCGGTTATTCTGCAAACAATATCGTTACGTTTAGGAAATATTGAAACGTTTCCATTTCTTGATCCGCCGCGAATTTCCGCGATTTCGGACGGTTACAAAACATTGTTTGAAATCGGGGCGATTGATGATCGAAAAAATTTATTGCCGCTTGGTTGGAAATTGAGTAAACTTCCGGTTGACCCGCGTATTGGTCGAATGATTCTCGCCGCCGAAGAAAATGGAGTGCTGAATGAAATGCTGATTATCGCGTCGGTTCTCGAAATTCAAGACCCGCGCGAACGTCCGCAGGAATTTCAAGGTAAAGCCGATGCGGCGCACGAAAAATTTCTTGATGAGCGAAGTGATTTTATCGGTTATTTGAAACTTTGGGATTTCTTTCAAAACGTAAAAGACCAAACGAGCCGAAATAAATTACGAAAATCATGTCAGCAAAATTTCCTCTCATTTAGCCGAATGAAAGAATGGAACGATATTCATCTTCAATTGATACAATATGTTCACGACGCCAAAATGAAAATCGGACAACGTCAATCCGATACGGCGAAACTTTATGAGCCGTTACACAAATCAATTCTTACCGGCAATCTGTCGGGAATTGCGCAACGCGACAATCGTTTCGAATATACAATTGCCGGCGGCGGAAAGTTTGTGTTGTGGCTCGGCAGCGGAATTCAAAAACGACAGAAGAACCGCCGTCAGCAACAGAATAATAATAATAATAATAATAATAATAACGATAACAAAAATAACCCGAAAGAAACGGGAAAATCAACCGGTTTACCTCATTGGATTATTGCCGGTGAACGTCTTGAAACCTCGCGGAGATATTTACGAACTGTTGCGCAAATTAATGTTGATTGGATTGAACCGTTGGCAAAACATCTTATTAACCGTGTTTATTTGGAACCGCACTGGAATCGTGAAACGGGTTATGTTCATGCTTATGAAAAAGTTTCGTTATTGGGTATTGTGATTGTTCCGAAGCGGCGAATCAATTATGGTACAGTTAATCCGCAAACTGCAAGAGATATTTTTATTCAGTCTGCGCTCATTGAAGAAGATATTGATACAACTCTTGAATTTTTTGTTCACAATCAAACAATTCTTGAAGAAGCCCGAAAATTGCAGGACAAACTTCGTCATCCTGATATTATCAAACCGGAATTAGTACGATACCGATTTTATCAGGAACGGATTCCCGATGAGGTGTACGATAAACGGTCGCTGGAAAAATTTTCGAAACAGTCGTCAACAGAACATTGGAAAATGACGCTTGCCGATATTTGCACAGAAACAGCGGATAGGTCGGCATTTCCTGATCAACTGGAATCGTTTGGTATTGAATACCGTTACGCGCCGGGAGAACAACACGACGGTTTAACACTAATCGTTCCAAAAAACGAACTCCGTAAACTC
>JAISBG010000496.1 GCA_031266315.1 Planctomycetaceae bacterium
CCGTTTCGTTGTGTTCTTCGAGAAACATCTGAGCAAGTATCGGAATGTCTTCTTTACGTTGGCGAAGCGGCGGAAGTTCAATCGTAATTGTTCCCAGTATAATCGGAAATGATTCATGATTCGTCCAGTGATTGGGAGTTTGTGTTGAGACGGCAATCAGGCGTTGGTTGGCATAACTTGCCGTTACAAATTCAGCAATAAGCGGATAAAGTGTTGCCGGTAACGCATCGGCGTCTTTCAGAAACAAGGTATGCCGCCGCGAAGTTTCCTCACGTTGAAACCGTTTTCGAAACGCATAAATTGTTGAGGCAATCAATTCCTGTTCGAGAACTTGACATTCGATCGGCACAAACGCACCGGGCGGTTCATTGCTCTGACCGTAATGAATTGCCGACGCAAGATGTTCTTTACCGATTCCCGGTTCACCTAAAATTAAAACCGACGCGGTCGAATCAACCGCCAACCTTGCTAAACGTCGAACACGTTGCATTGACGGCGAGGCACCAATCATTCGATCCCACCGAAACCGTCCCGCCTGACGCCGGCGAAACGATAATAAGGTTTGATGAAGTTCCGATGCGGCTTGCCGTTCGGCGGTTTCCGGTTGTTCCGGCGAAATTGTCGCCGCATCCGATTCATCAACCAGAACAAGAACACCGTTGGGACTTTGCGGAATAGAAAGCGGAACAAAATCAGCGTAACGCCGACTTTGCGATGTAATACGGTCAATCGTCAACAAAATCCGACAACGTTGTCCTTGAAACACTTCCGGCGGCGGAGCCAAAGCGGCGGCAACTATTTCATGTTTCTGCCGCGACGTTGAAGCCCGATAGCGAAGCGATTGACCAATGAGTTGTTCCGCCTGACACCCCGTCCATTCTTCCAACGCACGATTACAAAACAACAATGTTGCACTACCGTCGAGAAGAAAAAACGGCTGCTGAATTGTCTGTAAAAATCTAGTCGGTTTTGAAGAACGAAATTTCATCTTGAGTATTAAGTATAAACACGGAATTACCGCAACATAACGTAACCGCTCACGGAATTGATACGAAAGACATTAACTATCTCCTGTTACGCACCGTAGGTAAAAAAGTCGGTCAAATATACATCAACACAGTAGGATTGCAAGTTTTCCTCCGCCCTGCAAGGGCAACACAAGCCAGCCCGCCGCAACGCGGCGGGTAAGTCCCGCCCGAACAATCGCCCTGTAAGGGCAGCATAACTATTGTTACCTTTTCCATCGGTATACTGCCCTTTCAGGGCGGCGTGTTATTGGATTTCACCCGCCGCGTTGCGGCGGGCTGGCTTGTGTTGCCCCTAAAGGGGCGAAGGAAAAACTTGCGATCCTACCGACATCAAAATTCTGATGTTAATGTATGTTTGACCGACTTTTCGCCTACGGGGCGGAACAGGAGGTAATAAGTATCGAATTCGCTTGCGTCCCCGAACTATTCACTATTCACTATTCACTAACTGAGGTCTTGACTGAATGGCAATTAAATGAGATACTAATCGCCAATACTTTCCTTAACGTTATCTATTGCTCGGAACCAACCAAGAAAAAGATAAAATGTAGCAGAAACCGAAAAGGATTGCAGCAGAAACGAAAAAGGGGTGAAAACCAATTGGAAAAAATACCCGAACTTAAAAAATAGAACACGTAAAAATATTGTATAAAAATACAAATTTGTTTTAGAGGAACATATTTCATGTCAGGACATTCGCATTGGGCAGGAATCAAACATAAAAAAGCGTTGGTTGACGCCAAACGAGGTAAACTTTGGAGCAAATTGGCAAAAGCAATCATTATCGCGGCAAAACTCGGTGGCGGTGACCCCGATGCCAATATTCGGCTTCGGGCGGCAATTGACGAAGCCAAAGCTGTGAGTTTGCCCAAAGAAAATATCGCACGGGCAATCAAACGCGGTGCCGGTGAACTCGGCTCCGAACAATTAGATGAACTGATTTACGAAGGTTATGGACCCGGCGGGGTTGCCGTTTTAGCCGAAGCGGTTACCGATAACCGTAACCGTACCTCGCCCGAAATCAAAAAGATTTTTGAAGTCTGCGGCGGTAAACTCGGAACAACCGGTTGTGTTTCGTGGAATTTTGAAAAGAAAGGTTTTTTCATTATTCCAAAAAATGTTCCTAAAAAAGGAACATTGACGGAAGATGTTGTAATGGAATTAGCGTTGGAAGCCGGAGCTGACGATGTTCAGGAAACAGAAGATGGATTTGAAATTACGTGTTTGCCGGAATCCTACGAATCCGTGTCGAACGCCTTACAACGTGCCGGAATCGAACCGGAAGAATCCCAGTTAAGCCTGATGCCCAAAGATACCGCAGAAATTTCCGATACCGAAACCGCCGCCCGAATACTCAAACTCATGGAATTGCTCGATGACCACGATGATATCCAAAAAGTTTCCTCAAATTTTAATATCGCCGAAGAAATTATAAATCAATTGGAATCGTAAAATTATATATTATACTGTGTTAGGGTTGTATTTGGTATTTTTCAAGTAACTATTTCAGTAGGATTGCAAGTTTTTCCCTCGCCCCTTTAGGGGCATTGCATAACAACCCACCGCAACGCGGTGGGGTAAAGTACACCCCAAATTTCGCCCTGAAAGGGCAATGGATTAAAATCACCAGTCTGCTTTGCATTGCCCTTTCAGGGCGATTGTTGGGGGAGGACTGTTACCCACCGCGTTGCGGTGGGTGAATATGCGTTGCCCCTAAAGGGGCGGAGGAAAAAGTTTGCAATCCTACTGGTAACACTATTTTCCAGATTGATCCGAAAATATGAAAATGCCCAAAATATCCGGTTTATTTTCCGTAATTTGTTTCCAGCGATGAACGTTCCCAATATATTAACGTTATTCCGAGTTTTTTTTGCGATTGCGGTATTTTATTTTACTGCGATGAAGGATTACGATTTTGGTCTGTTCTTTTTTGTTCTTGCAACACTTACTGATTTTCTTGATGGTTGGTGGGCAAGGAAATTCAGACAGATTACGGTTTTCGGGCGGATTATGGATCCGTTTGCGGACAAATTTTTGATATGCGGAGTTTTTGTTTGCCTTGTCGCAATTCCCGAACTCACGTCTGATGCCGGCGGTTATCCGGTGTGGTTAATGCTTCAACCTTGGATGGTGATTGTGATTCTTGGGCGGGAACTTCTTGTTACATCGCTTCGTTCTTTTGTCGAATCTTCCGGCGGTGATTTTTCCGCCAAATGGATTGGTAAATGGAAAATGGCTTTTCAATGTGTGGCGGTGATTGCCTGTTTCCTTTATCTTGCCGGCGGAGCCGAACGGGTAATTTCGACCAATCGCGGTGATTTGACCACACATGAAGTTCTTGTCAGTGATTTTTTTCGACCGGATGTTGTTGTGGCGAATGATTCCGGTTCGATGCTTGCCGGAATTTTTGATTTTAGTTTCGGTACAAAATATTGGCGCAATATTGTTTTTTACACAATGCTTGTTTCGCTCTGGTTAACGGTTTCCATTACGTTTATTTCCGGTCTCGATTACAGCATTAACGCCGCACGAATGATCCGAAAATTTAGTGGAAAGTGAATAGTTGATAGTGGATAGTGCCGCAAGCGTTTCATTTATCCACCATTAACTATCCACTATCAACTATCAACTATCCACTAACTACGTTGCTTTCGTTTGAAGAATACATAGAACAGACTTTTTTCTTTGAGGCGTTTCGTTTACGTCTGGAGGACGGTTTTTCGACACAGGAATTTTTAACTTCAATCCGTAACGAATTACTTGCAACAACACAGTTGCCATTGGCGGTTGATTTCCTGTTGACGGACATGAAACACACGGGAGTTTTGTCGGCGGCGATGAACCGAATCGGACATTATTTTACGCCGTTTCAGACGTTTGTTATCGCGGAAAGCGAACGCGAAGGAGGACGATTTGATTTTCGGATTGCTCTTGAGATTTTGGCACATGAAGTAAAATATCGGAGCGAAAATCCGCCGGTTCAGGGATTGTTTTTTTACCAATTTGAAACACTTTGCCGTAACCGTTTGGGTTATGATCGCGGTTTGGAAGTCATGATTCGAGATGATATTTACAATAACGATTGGAAAGCGTGGCTTAGTATTTTGCGTCGTCAGATTGGTTTGGTTGATTTAGCCGACATGATTTTTTATCGAAGCGAATTTTATAAACAGAAAAACGACGAAGCGGATATTGTTCCGTTGTTTGGTGAACGTGAAGGGCGTATTGCGTTCGCGTCACGAAAACGCGATCCCATGTATCTTTTTTCTGCGTTGTCCCGACATCTTGGTTATCCGTCTGTTCCGCGACAAAAACGTGTTGCCGAAGAAGAAAATCTGATTCCGGTTCTGCAACGCCGTATCGAACATCTGGAAAACAAACTCCAACTCATCGAAGAAGAACTACGCGGCGGAATCAATCTCAATCGTTATCTCGTACATTAAAAATCGTAATATTTCAACAGAGTTTTCGTTGCAAGTTTATGTAAAAATATACTCCGCAAGGTTACTAAATTTAACGTTCCTTTATTTAATTTCCTTTCTTTTACTTTTTACTTTTTTACTTAATATATGTTAAAAATAGGTTCACACACATTTAACAGTCGTCTTTTTGTTGGGACGGGCAAATATGTTTCTTACGAAACGATGCAACAGACGCTTGATATTTCCGGTTCGGAATGTATAACGGTTGCGGTTCGTCGTGAGCGGCTTTTTGATTCACAAGGTTGGCGGCTGCTTGATTTTATTGACACGAAACGTTACACTATATTACCCAATACGGCGGGCTGTTTTAGTGCGGACGAGGCGATTCGTGTTGCTCGTCTTGGTCGTGAAATTCTTGATCAAATGGGCAACCCCGGCGCAAACTGGATCAAACTCGAATGTCTTGGCGATACGAAAACATTGCTGCCTGATCCGATTGAAACCGTAACGGCAACCGAAATATTGGTTAAAGATGGTTTTGAGGTTCTTGTTTATACAACAGATGATCCGCTTATTGCTAAACGACTCAAAAATTGTGGAGCGGTGGCGGTGATGCCTGCGGGGAGTCCGATTGGTTCGGGGCAGGGAATTTTGAATCCGAATGCGATTCGGATTTGTATGGAATATTTGAAAGAAAACGATCCTGAATATCCGGTAATTGTTGATGCTGGAGTTGGAGCGGCGAGTGATGTTTCGGCGGCGATGGAACTTGGTGCTGACGGAGTTCTGCTCAACACTGCAATTGCCGGAGCCAAAGACCCAATTATCATGGCACAGGCAATGAGACTAGCATGTGAAGCGGGACGTTTATCTTTCTTGGCAGGACGAATCCCGAAAAAACTTTACGCCACCGCAAGCAGCCCACTCGATGGACGTGTTACATAAAATTGTTAGTGTGTATGTGTAAAGGTCAGCAACCATGAGGTAGTCAACCTTTCGCTGAAAGGTTGCATCGGTGGAGTCCTCATTTTGCCGCCGTTAATTGGGTTCACCGTCGGCGAAAAAAGGTGGGCAATCCGTCCGCTGGACGGTTGCGCCGGTGGAGTCTTTATTTTGCCGTCGTTCATCTAATTCACTGTCGGCGAGTACGCCGACGCGACCTTTTAGCAAAAGGTCGCCTACCTTATGATTGCCTAGAAATTTTACCTATTATTTTACTATTCTCACTGGTTTTTATTTTCGCATGTTATCACGAATATCAATGAGTTCTTTCATGACGTGGTGCAAACCGTGTGGATTTTCACGGCAACCGAATGCGTTGTGCAAATCGTGATACAATTGATAGAGCCGTTGGTAAACAGCAACCGCACGGGAATCAGGAATATAAACTTTTTCTTTAACTCCCGTCATTTTTTGTTGAGCGGTTTCGACATTGTTGTAATATCCGCCCGCAACCGCTCCCAGAATCGCAGCACCAAGAGCACATGTTTGAGCACTGCGGGAAATTTTCATGGGTTTGTTGCAAACATCAGCGTAAATTTGCATTGTCAACGGACTTTTTTCCGCAATACCACCGCAGTTGATAACTTCGTCAACCTTAATGCCGTATTCTTCAAAGCGGTTGATAATAGTCAACGCTCCAAACGCGGTTGCTTCGATGAGAGTCCGGTAAATTTCAGGTGATGTTGTGTGAACCGTCATGCCAAGAATCAATCCGGTCAACAACTGATCAACCAAAACCGAACGGTTTCCGCTATGCCAGTCGAGAGCCAGCAAACCGCTTTCACCGGGTAAAAGTTTTTGCGCTTCGACAGACAAAGCGTCGTGAGTGTTTGCTGTTTGGGTAAAAGATTCCGGTGTCATGTTTTTAACAAACCAATTGAAAATATCACCAACACCGGATTGTCCTGCTTCAATTCCGTACATTCCCGACATCACGGAACCGGGAACAATTCCGCAAAGACCGGGAATTGTTGCGAGTGGTTCTGAAAGCGGATGGATCATCACATCGCAAGTGCTTGTTCCCATAATTTTGACAAGAGTTCCCGGTTTGATTCCAGCTCCAACCGCACCCGCATGGCAGTCAATCGCTCCAACCGCAACCGCAATTCCGGGAACAAGTCCCACTTTTACCGCAACAGATTCACAAAGTTGACCGGCAGATTGATCGGCGGTTTTTGTTTTGAAATTGAAATGATCCCGCAAACGCACCAGATCAAGATCAAGAGAACACAAAAATTCCGCACTGGGCAAGCCGTCCCATTGTGTATGAAACATTGCTTTATGACCGGCAGCACAGATTCCTCTTGGTAAAGTATCGGGGTCAGTATTTCCAATCATCAACGCCGGAATAAAATCCGTCAACTCAACCCAAGAATAAGCGGCTTCAAACACCTTCGGATTAACCCGCTTGCAATGCAATATTTTAGACCAAAACCATTCGCTACTGTATTTTTCGCCGCATTGGGAAAGATATTTTACTTGATAACGCGACGCCTTTTCTGTAATTTCGGCGGCTTCGGCGAATGAGGTGTGATCTTTCCACAACCAGGATTGAGCGTCCGGTTCGTTTTTGAATTGCGGCAACAACCCCAACGCCATACCGTGACGGTCAACAGGAATTGGAGTGGAGCCGGTCGTGTCAACTCCGATTCCAACCACATCTTCAGGACTAAATTCCGCGTCTTTCCCATGAAGAGCTTGCCGAACAACACCGGAAACGGAACGATAAAAACCATTGATATAATCCTCAGGATTTTGACGTGCGAGCAACGGTTGTTTTGAATCGAGAAGAACTCCCGCATCGCCGCTTGGGTAAGAATCGACAACAGAAGCAATTTCCTGACCGTTTTCAATATCAACAATTAACGCCCGAACACTATTGGTTCCAAAATCGAGACCAATTGCAAATTTTCTTTTTGACTTTGTCATGGTAGTAAGTTTAATGATATACTCAAGCCGTTTTAAAATTCACGAAGCTGATTACGGAAGCGCAACAACGTGAAGCGGTTACTCAAGGGCGAAACCTACCGCCCATACCGGCTACGGTATAATCTAATCAAAGGATTGTCCGTTGGAATCGGGTTAAAATGGGGAGTTAACAGAAGAGGTTGGAGGAGTTACGGGCATGGGTTGGACAACACCGCTGTTAATTTGGAGCGTTCCTTCCGCATGGGCAACACGCCGGAGGTCTTCCGCACGCCCCACTAATTCATGTGTTGGCGTGATTTGTTCCGGCTTCATGTCAAATTCGTAATATTTATGATCGGTTAGTTTGCCCGGTAAAAGCACTTCGGAAACGAAATCAATTCCGGGCAATTCATACCACGGAGCCGGAACAGGCAATAGAACTGTTTTTGTTTCGTAACCCTGTTTTACAACCCGAAATTCCCGTTTTCCATAAAAATCAAAGTTCGTCGAAAAAGGAGTTCGACCAATTTCTTTACCGTCGAGATAAACAGTTGCGCCGGGCGGGTTGGAGCGAACCGTCATACGCCGCCGAACACAACCGTTGAAAAGCAACAAGGTCAACGCCAAAAAAATAAGCAAAAATCCAACTCTTTTATAAACAAACCGCATAATTATTTTACTTAATTATCTTACCTAATTAATTTTACCGAATTATCCATCAAGTTGCCTTAATTATTGTGTTCTTGTGTTATGTTTGACATGGTTTCGGCGGAATCCTATAAAAAAAACGCCGTATTGTCCAGAGCATTTCGGAACTTTTATGCGGAAAACACTCAAAAAATCATAATTATTCGTTGGAATTTCCGTTAAAGGTAAGCAATCATAAGGTGGGCAACATTTTGTAGGTAGGCAACCCTTCGCTATTTGCTTTGCGTCTGTTTCCGGCTGGCAATCGGATTCCAAAACAGTTGGCAATAACGAATTGCCATTGTTAATCTGGTTCACAGTCGGCTATTGCCGACGGGATGTTTTAGCAAAACATCGCCCACCTTGTGATTGCTTACCTTTAATGAAAATTCTACTAAAATATTGCAAAAGTAGATGAAGACTTGCGTCCGATACTAGGGAGATGATAAAATACTTGTTGAAATTGTTCGTTCAATCCGGCGGTTTGAATCCAAATTAAATAAATTTTACAAAAAACGGTGATCATCATGTCAATTAATCTGAGTGGAGCGGAATTTCTTGTTAAGGAAACGAAAGGACTTTCGGAGGCAAATGGTCCTAAATCATTGATGCCAACCTCGCTTCGTTCGGCGGAAGGAAATTTGAACGTCTGTTGGGCAATCAATGATTGGACGTGTTGGCGGCAGTCGGCGCACGATATCAAGCAGTATGTTCTGGCGAATCTTGATACTCTTCTCGAACAATTCGTAACAAAACTCGAAGCCAAAGGTATTAAAGTTCTTTGGGCTGCCGATGCCGCCGAAGCAAATCATCTGATTCTTGATCTGGCAAGAAAATACGACGCCAAAACAGCTGTCAAAGGTAAATCGATGGTCAGCGAAGAAATCGGGTTGAATCATTTTCTCGAACAACACGGAATCAAAGCACTCGAAACAGATTTGGGCGAATACATCGTCCAACTGGCAGGGCAACGTCCAACTCATATTGTTACACCGGCGTTACATTTATCGGCATCGGAAATCGGACAACTTTTCGCGGATAAACTCGGTGAAAAATATACAGCGGTTCATGAAGAGTTGACCGCAATTGCCCGTAAAAGATTGCGGCAGGAATTTATTCAAGCCGATCTTGGATTTTCCGGCGTCAACTTTGGTATTGCGGAAACCGGAACACTTGCTTTGGTCGAAAATGAAGGCAACATCGGACTTTCAACCTCATCACCGAATGTTCATATTGCTCTAATGGGACTGGAAAAAATTATTCCGCGTCTTGATGATTTGCCGTTATTTTTGAACATGTTGCCCCGAATGGGAACCGGTCAGAAATTGACATCATACGTTCATCTGTTTAACGGTCCGGCACCGGGTCGCGAAATGTATTTGATTCTTGTTGACAACGGACGGACAAACGCACTGAAAGACCCTGAGTTTCGTGAAATCCTGCAATGTATTCGTTGCGGTCTTTGCATGAATAATTGTCCCGTTTATCGTCATGTCGGCGGTTGGGCTTATGGTTGGGTTTATCCGGGACCGCTTGGTTCTGTTCTTGTTCCGCAATTACTCGGTATCAAAACGGCGTGGAAATTACCGTTTGCTTGTTCGTTGTGCGGGGCGTGCAGTTCAATTTGTCCGGTAAAAATTGATTTGGCTCATCTTCTTGTCCGGCTTCGCAGAAAAGCCGTCCAAGCCAAAACACCAGCCGGAAATTGGATTGAAACATTAACGTGGCGTAATTATGCTTTCTGGATGCAAACCGGTTTTCGTTTCCGATTTCTGATGCGTTTTGTCAAACTTGGTATTCACACCGCTCCATTTTTACCATGGCACCCGGACAAACTCGGAGCATGGACACGCGGAAGGACTTTGCCAAAACCGCCGAAAGAAGGTTCCTTCCGCGCATGGTGGGTTGCCAACAGACATTAGAAAATCGGGGCTATAAATAAATTTTTCCGATTCTATCGAATTAGATATTTCACAACGGAATAGTAAAATAATTAGGTGGGCTATTTATCAAAAGTTTTGCTGAAAAGTTGCTCACCTCTGTTATTGCTTGCGCAAGGTGAAAAGTGGTGGGTGATCCGCCCGCTGGGCGGTCGCGCCGGTTGAGTCGTTATTGACTCCAAAACGGTTGGCAACTTAGTTTGTCGTCGTTAATCCGGTTCACAGTCGGCTAACGCCGACGCGACCTTTTAGCAAAAGGTCGCCCACCTACAAAAGGTTGTCCGTCTGATGATTGCCGATGAAATATTACCAATTATTTGACTATCCGATAGAATCAGAAAATTCTAAAACAACAAAATTTTCTCAAAAAAAGAAAGATTTATCTTGATTTTTGGTTTGGTATCGCGTAAACTA